>JADFYL010000104.1 GCA_015233045.1 Nitrospirota bacterium
GCAATCATCACATCAAACAAGGCGCCTGAGCCTTTATTTGCCCCTGCCTCATTAGACACCAGTAAAAGATTCGCCCATTCCAAAGGAAATCCGCCACGGCGTAAAATCCCCTCAATGTGTTCCTTCCTCAGGTACATATCGGTAAGCAGGGCTACCGCGGCTCCCCTGTCCTTAAAATATTTTATCAGGGACATTATGGCTGGATTGACACAGGAGAAGTCTTCCTCCACCTCTATTTCAATGTTAATGATCTCGTCCATGCCGCCTATATTGCGCGGCATGAGCTCGTATATCCCCTCTATTGTCTCTTCTGATGGCGGGCTTTCCGCCCTTTTTTCCTGAAATATCCTATGGCCAAACTGCTGCCTTATGTATTGAAACTCCTTGGAGTTCATGCCTGTCCTTAGTAGGCCACGCTCTATTGCCCGCCTTCCGGTTTCATAAAAAACATCCCCTGGATTGAGGCATGTCCTCAGTATAAGTGTATCGAAGATGTCCACAGAGAGGAGTTCAACCCATGCGTGGTCGTCTCTCAGGGAGGACAGGTATCTGTCTTTTTTCCAAAGTTCAGGGTCAATTGACAGGTCTTTATTCATATTATCTCTCCGGTAAAATTCAACTCCTTAAGGAGACGGCGCATCTCATCACGTCTGCCCATGGACGCAATTACAACGGTGGTGGCTTTGCCTCCATCGCCGCCTTCAAGCAAATGGCTGGGATAGTACACCGGCACTCCCATAAACTGTTTACCCCGCAGTGCGGGGTTATTGTCTATAAAATATTCCACCTTTATACCCACCCGGCGGAACACTTGTAAGAACTCCCCACCTGTTTTTGATGCTCCAAATATGGCAATCCGCCCAGCCCGCCAGAGCTTAAGCAACATCAGCGCGTCCTCAGTTTTTCTGATGAGCCTGTGTTTCGCGCCGTCAATGGCCCTGCCCAACGCCCGCAGTTTCCTGTTCTCCTTTACATATATAATATAATAATACATGGCGGCAACGTATGGAATTTCGGTCGTCGGCAGGTATCTCCAGTATTTCTTTGAGAATATAAACGGATTCCTCCAGTTGTCACTAAGCGGGTAGTCTCTTGATTTTGTGTCTCTGATGTGGCGGTAGGCTCCGAGGACGGCGTCTATTTTTTTAAGCCGGTATTGTAGGGAGCTTTTCAGGAGGAAATCGTAATCCATCGTGTAGTGGTTTTCAACGTCGAAAGGCCCAACGGTGTCCTGCACCTCTCTGAGATAAAAATATCCCGTTGGATTAAAGCAAAAAATGGCCGGCCTCCACCACTGAATCATCTCTGAAAACATGACCGAAGGGTCATTTATCCATGAGCCGCCGTCGTCGTTTATTACCCTTACGCGGCCCATGACAAATTTTTCCCCCTCCTGAAAATATCTTATTACTGTGCTAAAAGCACCTGGCTCAAAATAATCATCCGCGTTCAAATATGTAATAATCTCACCGCCAGACATAATAAATCCCTTGTTCATGGCGTCAGACTGCCCATTATCGGGCGCGGAAATCCATTTTATGTGTGGATATGTTTTTAGTAATTCAATCGTCCCATCTGTGGAGCCTCCATCTACGACGATATGCTCAAAACTCGGATAGTCCTGCCCCAGTACACTTTCTATCGCCTGCCCAAGATACCCGCACTTATTCAGGGACGGGGTTATTACGGATATTTTCGGGTAGCTTTTCATCTCTTTATATGTTTCGCTATATCAGCCGCAATGGCCTCAGCGCCGGCGCCGATGTCTATATCCATCTGGTAATAATTTTCTGCCCCGGCATCCGCCCCCGCGCTATCTTTATGCGGGATTTGTATGGTATAATATTTAAATTTATCAAATACTAACGCCGAATAGTTAATTCCATACTTTAATATATCGTGTCGTGTCCCGATGATCGCCTTATAGCCGCGTTCATTAACAATTGACGCGGTCCCTTCATTGAAAACCAAAAACCCGGCCCCTATGCCGTGGTAATGCACTAAGTCTCCGGCCACTTTAAGAGAATGTATGACAGCGCAACTGCCACCGTCCGGGTCGGAGATAAATAAGACGCGATGGGACGCCTCGTTAAAAACCTTCTGATACACTCCGTCATTTATCTCTCTGATAGCCCTATTGCTCGTCAGGAGATTTATCGCGTTTACAAGCGTGAAATCCAGAGACGCCTTAATGAGCTGCTCATATACGGCATTCATAAACGTCAAATCAGCGGGGGTGTCCACCGAAATCCTGTGCTTAAGGCTGTAAAAACAATCGCCGTCCCTGAATGAAACCGTCCTTACGTCTGAGAATTTCTCAGGATATACGCCTCTTAGAAACGCGGGGAAATGGTGTTCGCGAAGGGCGGGCGTGTCCGAGTATAACGCTGCCCTCTGCCACAGCCATCGGCGCGATATTACAATGCCTTCGTGAATGGGCAGGTTGTTGTTAACCGGCGTGAAGGCGGCGTGCCCTGCTGAGGGGTTTTCTTTGAGGAGTCTGGCCATTGAGTCTATTGTCGCCGGGCACAGCAGCGGGCAGTCGCCGCTTGCAAGGACACATATATCGGCCTCAAACGTCTCGGCGGCCTTCGTAAGCCTGCCAACGACATCGTCAGCGCCGCCGTCATAGACATAGAGTTTTACGCCTTCAGCCTTGGCAGTGGGGCGGAGTTTTTCTGTCTCCGGCTCGTTTGGAGCGCATATAACGATCTCATCGATTTCCCTCGCGCCTTTAAGCTGATGGATGACCCATGAAATAACAGATTTCGGGCCAATCGCCTTCAAATGTTTCTCCGGCATCCGTGTCGAGGTAAGGCGTACTGGTATAAAGGCCACTGTTTTGTTGTTATTTTGAGCCATTAAACACCTCAATTAGTTTGTCGTGTACGAACTGTGTATCCTCATCCGTCATGCCCGGAAAGATGGGAATACTAATTTGCCTGCTGTAAAAATCATCTGTGTTAGGGCAGTGGGCGGTATAACCCCTTGCGCGATAAAAGGGATGATGCGTAACGGGGATATAGTGGCACTGCACACCGATGCCTTTTTCCCTGAGCCGCGGGAATATCAATCGTTTATCGTCCTTGTACTGGTCTTTCAATCTGATAGGATACAGGTGATAGGCGCTCTTTGCGTAGTCTCTCTCTACGGGAATGTCGAAATATCTATTGTCTCTGAAGGCATTGTTATAAAGCCCTGCGATTTCACGCCTTCGCCTGATGAACTCATTGAGCTTTTTGAGTTGAGAAATACCCAATGCCGCCTGAAAATCCGTCATCCTATAGTTGTAGCCCAGGGTCTGCATTTCGTAGTACCATGGGCCGTTGGGGGCATATTGAAAATCGTCCATGGATTTGGTGATGCCGTGGTGGCCGAACATTTTTAGTTTGTCATATAACCCCTTGTCGTTTGTTAAGACCGCGCCGCCTTCGCCTGTGGTAATTGATTTGACGGGGTGAAAGCTGAATACGGCCATGTGACAATGGAGGCATGAGCCGGTTCGCTTCCATTCGCCATCCTCTGCCATAGACATAGCGCCAAGGGCATGGCAGGCGTCCTCAACAATAATAATACCGTGTTTTACAGACGCCTCAAAGAGCGCCTTGCCATCAAATGGATGTCCGGCATAGTCAACGGCGGCTATGAGTTTTGTTTTATTGGTAATCAGGCTTGCCGCGGTGGCCGCGTCTATGTTGCCGGTGTCAGATTCAATGTCGGCAAAGACAGGGGTGGCTCCTAAGAAAACTCCGGCGTTGGCCGTGGCGGCAAACGTCATCGGTGTGGTTATGAACTCATCCCCGCTGCCAAGCCCCGCGGCGGCGTATGCCCCATGCAGGGCGGCAGTCCCTGAGCTAAATACCACGGCATATGATGCGCCGCAACAGTCAGCTAGCGCCTCTTCAAACTCCCCTGTCTTCGTGCCCTGAGTAATCCAGCCGCTTCGAAGCGTCTTTACTACCTCTGCGATGTCGTCTTCGTCAATATAGTGCCTGCCGTATGGTATCATTCTGTTGTTATAAGAATTCCTTTAACGTGTCTCTCATCTCGGCTACGTTAAGCCATCGTGTGTTGTTGTCGCTTCTGTATGTGAACTCCTCGTTAAGTCTCCTGCAATTTTTGCATTTTGAGGTCGGCTCAAAGTTCAACTGAGAAAATAAGACAAACAATTCCCTGCCATTGTAATTGTACTCGAAGGCAGTCCTTGACTCATCGCCGGAGATAAGGGTTTCGTGGATTTTCTCACCCGGTCTGGCCCCAATTACCCTGTACGTACAGTCATCGGCAATAGCCTTTACGAGGTCTGTGATTTTCATACTTGGGATTTTTGGGACAAACACCTCACCACCCGTAGATAAATAAAATGAGTTGTTTACAAACTCTACTGATTCGTTAAGCGTCATCCAAAACCTGGTCATCCTCTCGTCAGTTACCGTAAGTTGCCGTATCCCGCGCCGGTACATATCAATAAAAATCGGGATGACGCTGCCGCGGCTGCCAACCACATTTCCATATCGAACTACCGAAAACCTCGTCTCTTTCGTGCCGACGTAGGAACTTGCCGCAATGAAAATCTTCTCCATAGCCAGTTTGGTCGCCCCATAGAGATTAACTGGACTTACCGCCTTGTCTGTTGAGAGTGCTATGACCTTCTTAACGCCGTTGTCAATAGCCGCCTCCGCTATGTTCTGCGCCCCGATTATGTTTGTCTTTACAACCTCAAAGGGATTATATTCGGCGGCGAGGACATGTTTCAAAGCCGCCGCGTGCACGACATAGTCCACGCCATTAAATGCCCTGTAGAGACGCTCACGGTCCCTTACGTCCCCTAAAAAATACCTTATAGGATATTCAGACGGGGGTAAATGTATGGACATCTCATGCTGCTTGAATTCGTCGCGGCTGAATATGATTAATTTCTTAACCTTATAGTGTTTGAACATATAGCTGGCAAATTTTCTGCCAAACGACCCAGTTCCACCAGTTATCAGTACTACCTTGTCATCAAACATGCGTCCCCTTCAGCCCATATAGTTTTATACCTTTAGAATATCAGAACGAATCAAAGGTGTCAATCCATTTGGCCGCGCTATTATGTTGATTCAGGCGAATTTGGATATTTCCTTATAAATGAGACACTTCCGAAATGTTATAATACGGCAGGATGCCAAAGCGCTATGACAAGGTAATAAAGGAAATCCTGAAGGATGTCGCGGATACCCTGATAACAAAAATAATCGGGTTAAAAGTCGTGAAATCAACGGCTATAGAGACTAAACTTCAAGTAACGAATGAACGCGAGGCCGATTTTATTTTGCGCGCAGAGTTGGAAGACTCTACAGTTTTGCTACTGCATATAGAGTTTCAGTCCACAAACTATTTCAAAATGGAATACCGTATGCTTCGCTATTGGGTGTATTTAGCGGAAATACATGGGATTGCGCCGTTGCAATACGTGTTTTACATAGGCAATGAGCCGCTTACAATGAAAAACAGCATCGCAACAGAGACGACAGCCCATAGGTATAATTTAATAGATATGCGCGATGTTGACTGCGAGAAGTTCTTATATTCGGATAGGCCTGAAGAGGTGATTATATCTATTTTGTGCAATTATAAGAAAAAAGGTGTTAAAATATTCATAAGAGAGATACTTAACCGTCTGAATGAACTGGTACAGGAGGAAACGTTTAGGGGCAAGTATATAAGGCAGGTGGAAGTCCTGTCGCAGTTGAGGGATTTGCAGAACGAAGTATCTGAGGAGGCGGAGAACATGGCAATCGTATATGATATGGAGAGAGATGTAAGGTTCAGGCAGGGACGTGAGCGTGGGATGTTAGAGGGGATAGAGAAGGGCATTGAGAGGGGAATAGAGAAGGGCATTGAGAGGGGGATAGAGAAGGGCATTGAGAGGGGAATAGAGAAGGGCATTGAGAGGGGAATAGAGAAGGGGCTGGTAGAAGCAATAGAACTTGCCCTTGATATAAGGTTTGGTGCCGATGGCGTCGCGTTAATGGATAAAATTAACAATATTACTGATGTGGGCAGGTTGAAACAAATCAAGGAACACCTGCGAAAGGCAGAGACTATTGCCGAGATCATAGAAGTTATCAACCCATAACGGTATACCGCGCCCCCTCAGTACAGTGAGGCAAGAAAAGACTTTTATTGGGCAGAGATTCACGCCTGCGCCATCATAAGGACGCACATCATAGAGACCATCCAGATTATGTCTATGGGCAGGTGAAATTCGCTCGATGTATCCAGCAGACACTCAGCCCTTGCCGGAAACTCGTCGTCCTTAAGCCACAAAATGAGAGTAACGGGAATCTTAGGGTAGGGGGATAAGACAATGGCCACGTCTCCATAGGAGGCGGCAACCCCACCCAGCGAAGCACCCCTCGACAGAAACCCCTCTTTGCTGGATTCGTACATGGCGGCCAGCCTCGCAAGGGGCAGCACATGCGAGCCGCGAAAGAAAATCTCCCCTCCACTAAGGTTTTGTGGCATAACAAGTTGATTTGTCAGGGGAATATCCTTTGTGCTGTTGAGATACCAAAGTGATGAAAGCCGGTAAAAATCTCCAAGCCGCTGCAAAAACGCTTCGCCATCAGGGGAGGCGCATGTTATAGTCCTGTCTTTGGGACGAAAATCAAAATCCCACTTAAACGATCTAATCGTATAGCACCAAGATGAGCTGTCAAAGGCAACCAGCCCCCTCTTACACACATCGTCGGGGTTGTGGCCGGACAACCGCTCCCAGCCCTTATCTTCACCGCCTTGCATTACGGGTATTATATTAAATTACACATAAAAAAAGTAACCATTTTATCATATGGGCAGGGCAAACGCATTAGAAATTGCCTCACTTATTTTTGTCATTCCGGCTTGTCCAGAATCGTGCGCCTGTGAGTGTGCGTAATAGGATGGCGAACTTGATACGGCCGGTTGTAACGGCGAGCCTGCGATTCAATTGAAGCTATGAATGATGGCCGCTGCTCAGCGGTTATGATTCCTTGATGGGCTGCGCTTTTTTACCTCGTCAAGCAGTTCGGTTGTAATTACGGTTGCCCCTTTCTCTCTGGCCGCGTTTTCTATCGCCGTTATTACCATTTTCCTTACAAAGGCTGGGACTGCCTTTATCCTCTGCCTTGCCGCGTCATCCCACTGAAGGTCAGATGTGAAATCGCCCGTATCAACCTTAAGCGTCTCTTTTTCTTGTTTGGGTTCATATGTGCATAGCGGGTCCTCGTCCATAAAGTCCGCCTTGTCAGCAAAAGCCCTTGCCCTGCATCCCCCGCAGACCTCTGTATATTCACAACGTCCGCATCTGCCCCCGTATTTGCCTTCTCTTAGTGTGACTAGGTTTATAGAATTATTCCATATAGCGGCAATCGGCTCTGATTTCACATTGCCAATGGTGTCCGGCATGTATGGACAGGCGGTTACGTTGCCATATGGGTCAACGCGCATGTATGACCGCCCGGCAAGGCATCCCCTCGTCCCCGGTTGGATGTGGGCGCCGTCTTCGTGCATTATTCTATAAATGTGTGGGGCGCACCGTGCCCTCACCATTAGCCGCCGCTCGGATTTCGAGAGCGCCATTATTGTTCTCAGCGCGCTGTTGTAGTTTGCCGTTGAGATGAGTGTCCTCATTGCCCTGCCAGTACACACAAGAAAGAAGAGGTTTATTGCCTTTGCGCCCAGCTCCGAACCAAGTGCGACGAATTTTTCTAAATCGGCACAGTTGTTGTCCATTACTGTAACGTCAAGCTGAGTCTCTATGCCGGCTTCTCTTAAGAGTTTCAATGCCTCAATGGCCCTTGCCCATGAGCCGCTGACGCCTCGAAATAAATCATGGTCAGCAGGGGTTGTGGAGTCTATGCTGATACCGGCACCCCTTAGTCCCGCTTCTTTGAGGCTGTTTATGTTTTTGGTAGTGATAAGTGTGCCGTTTGTCCCTAATACTGGGATAAGTCCGGCAGCGCTAGCGTGATATATTAGGTCAAATATGTCCTCTCTCATCATTGGCTCACCGCCTGTTACTATCAGCATCATGGACTTATTTATGGCGGCGAGTTCATCTATCAGGGCGGTGCATTCTTTCGTGTCAAGTTCAGGCTCCACGGCACTGCCCGCGTCTATATAACAATGTCCACATGAGAGGTTGCACCGTCTCGTTACGTTCCATGAAACGATATACGGCTGATATTCCATTACATTACCCATCCCTTGTGTCCTTTTGCGCGTGAAACGAATACGCTGCATGGGGCATATCTTAACACATTCTCTGCCACAGAGCCTATATCCACGCCGTCGGCGTAGTGTCTTCCTATTCGTCCGACAAATATAAGTTCAGCAGATACAGAAGCAGCGTAATCGCAGATACTCTTATAGATTGACCCTGAGATGACCTGTCTTATGGCCGGTTTTAGGCGTGAAACATCACTGACCAGGCCCCAGCCGGCTGACATTATTTCAGCCTGGCTGGCGTCAAGCGCCTCTCTCTCCGCCTTGTCCAGTATCATGCCACCCACTTTCTCAAGCCCAATATCAATGAAGTCGTCATGTGCCTTTTCCTGCTCTTTGGAATTAAAGGAAAAGCCGTCACCCTCTATCAGGGAATCTTTTAGTCTGGAAAAGATGTCCCTATGTAGTGCCGTGTCAAAGACATACAGGAGGTGCAATTGAGCGTTATAGGCCTGTGCTATCTCCTTTGCCTTTCTTAAGGCGGAGATTGATGACTCGCTCCCATCAAGGCATACTACTATGTTGGGAATGTTAAAGTTTATTGCTCTTTTAACGACAAGATAGTCCATGTCATTGGCTCTTATCAGCCTGAGGCAGACGCTTCCAACAAAGCCGGTCTCCTTATGGTTAAATCCAGCGGAGCCTAACACTACGACCGTGGATTTGTCGGCGATTTCCTGTATCATTTCGGTTATGGCCTTAAAATTTTTGCCTTCTTTAATGCGGGATTTATAGGACACGCCTGAAGAGCTGAACAGCTCTTCGCACGGTTTCAGGTAGGAGATAGATATGCGCTCCATGCCAACATTTATTAGTGTATTGTGGGATTGTCTCTGTTTGGTAAGTATCTCTTCTTTTTGATACCGGGCGGGAAGTGTCGGCTCCATAATTCTAAACGCGCCCTCGTGCATTGAGGCATTAAAGGCATGAACGCCAGTGACGGGCAGTCCCAAAGTCGCAGCAAGCCCCAACGCCGCTTCAGACGCCCTCACGGACAACTCGCTATTGTCAAAGCACAGTATCAGGCCGCTTATCAGTTCGGTATCCAAAACACGGGGGCGCTGCCCCCATACCCCCGCAAGGAGGGTAACCCTCCTTGACCTGTATTTTACATATCTTAATTACATATTTCTTAAAACATTATTACATATTTCTTAGGACTTTGTAGCTTTTTCTCATTGAGAACTGTATGTCGTATTTCGAATGGGATATGGACAGGAAACAGGCCTCAAACT
>JADFYL010000006.1 GCA_015233045.1 Nitrospirota bacterium
TGCTTCAGGGTGCGCGCCTTACGGCATGGGAGCTGATGCAGGACAACATACCCGTTACGCTGATACCTGATAACGCAGCCGGAGAGCTTATGAGAAGGGGCGAGATAGACCTCTGCATCGTTGGCACGGACAGGACGGTGAGAAACGGCGATGTTGCCAATAAGATAGGGACTTATTCTGTGGCTGTGCTGGCAAAGGAACACGGCATACCGTTTTACGTTGCGGCTCCACTAAGCAGCATAGACTTTACGCTTTCCACGGGTGGTCAGATACCCATTGAGGAGCGTTCATCAGATGAGGTAACGAATATCTTTGGCCGATGCGAAATTGCCCCTAAGGGTGTAGCCGTTAGAAACATAGCCTTTGACGTAACGCCGGCCAAATATATAACATTGATACTGACAGAAAAGGGCGCGTTTAAGCCCGAAGATATTCATACGCTGGCGCCAAAAGGCCAAAAAGGTAAGACATGATGAATGCCGAGGGCATATTCAGGTACTATGAAAAGGATTTGAGGCGTGTAGAGGGCGAAATTGCGAAGATATTCAGCAGCGATGTAGTGGTTATCCCTGACATAGGCAGACACCTTATTGGAGGCGGGGGAAAGAGGCTTCGTCCGATGTATCTGCTGATGTCCGCCGCACTATCGGGCTACGGTGGGGATGGCAGGTATGTCTTTGCCGGCGTAATAGAGACTATACACGCGGCCTCGCTCCTTCATGACGATGTGGTAGATGGGGCTGGGGTAAGACGCGGCAAGCCCACCTCTCATTCGATATGGGGGACACAGGTCGTTATCTTAGTAGGTGATTATCTCTATGCCAACTCACTTAGAATGGCCGTAAGCCAGCAGAATTTAAAGACAATGGAGGCTATTTCATACGCTGTTGCGAAGATGTCCGAGGGCGAGATACTACAGTTACAAAAAATCGCGGACCCTGAAATAACCGAAGCGGACTATGTGCGAATAGTTGAGTCCAAGACCGGCGCCCTGATTTCAGCCTCATGCAAGATAGGGGCTATATTGGGCGGCCTTTCGGAGGAAAAAATCAATGCCATGGCAAGCTACGGCCTGAAGAGCGGGACAGTCTTTCAAATATACGACGATATACTGGATTTTAAGGCGGACGAGGAGAATCTCGGCAAAAAACTCGGCAGGGACCTCCACGAGGGGAAGATAACCCTTCCGCTTATCTACCTCCTGAAATCAGCAAATGCGCAGGAACGGCAAGAGCTTACCTCCATTATTGATTCAACATCGGACGAGGACATGCCGGACAAGGAAAAAGACGGGCAGATTGAAAGTGATTTGAAAAAGGTGCTGGCACTGTTCAAAAAATATGACGTAATCGAAAAGACGATGGATAAGGCAAAAGAAATAGTGGCAGAGGCTAAGGCTGAGCTGTCGGCGTTTGACGATTGCAAGGAGAAAGACGCCCTTATTGTTATGGCAGAGTACGCCTTAAGCAGAGACAAGTAATAACTGAAATGGGGGAAGCCGGACATATGGAAACGCCTCTAAGCCCCTTGACGCGCCTCGCGCGGGAGGCTGTGGAGTCTTACGTCAGACGGCGAGAGGTTGTCTGCCCGCCGGTTGACCCAGCTCAAGGTGAGCTGAAGGAGCGGGCGGGGGTTTTTGTATCTTTAAAAATAAAAGGACGTCTGCGGGGCTGCATAGGAACCTTTGCCCCAACAACAGAAAACGCGGCGGCCGAGATAATAAGAAACGCCATAGCAGCCGCCACAGAGGACCCGCGTTTTTCACCCGTTTCACCCGATGAACTCAGCGAAATAACGTATTCGGTAGATATGCTCTCACCACCGGAGAAGGTTAACGATATCTCCGAGCTTGACTGTAATAAATACGGCGTAATCGTTACGCAAGGCCATAGGAGGGGGTTGCTCCTTCCGGCACTGGAAGGTGTGAACACAGTGGATGAGCAATTACAAATCACTAAGGCAAAGGCGGGTATTCATCCAGAGGACAACAATGTCGAAATACTTAGGTTTGAGGTAAGGAGATTTAAATGAGCGAGAAGACAAAGTTGGAACTCGATCTGGAAAGAATAAAGAAACCAAGTCAAAAGGAGCCCGGCCATGGGAAAATCCTTAAAGACCTCCCCCTTATAATATTAATAATGGCGATGCTCACCGGATGGTTTCTCCTTATAGTCGAGCGTGTCAACCACAATGCGACGAAAAGCCAGCTCACCGCAATAAACGCCAAATATGAGGAGCTGAAATCGAAAACCGACAACACAACCAAAGACCATACGCCGGTGAAGAAAAGCCATTGACTCCATTCAGAATACACGGTAAATTTGTTCTCCATCATAAGTAAGTGGTAGTCCCTTAGTTTGCTGCCATCCTTGTCCCTTTCTGTCATTCCGGCTTGTCCAGAATCGTCCCTTAAACCTATCAGTTGAATTATGACATAGGGAAAAAATAATATATAGGATGAGGAGTTACGGCAAAAAAGAGAAGAAGGAGAACTGATTGCACAGGCAATTTCCGCCTAATTTTTCTAATGCGATTGCCCTGAAACATCCATTTTTTATCAAAAACAGAGCTGTCAATTTGTTATAATACGTCTGTGCATAAAACCGCCGGAGATATAAGGCTTCCCATTAGAAGGCTTCACATTGAGCTTACAAATGTCTGCGATTTCTCGTGCGAGTTTTGTCCGGATTCAATTATGAAAAGAAGGCGGGGCGCTATGTCTTTTGAAATGCTCAAGTCCATTTTAGACGCGGCCCCGGGGATTGCCTCGCTTTGCTTGTTTCACGTAATGGGGGAGCCGACTCTTTACCCCCGCCTCACCGACGCGGTGGCCTATGCCTCGAAATCAGGGCTCGACGTGTGCGTTACCACAAATGGAAACAGGATGGATGTTCATTTAATGGACGCCCTTTACGCCGCCGGGGTTAAGGAAATCATCATATCTCTTCAAACACCCGACGAGAACTCCTTTAATCTACGAGGGGCTAAGGGGCTTACTTTCTCCAGTTACGCGGCAAACGTTACGCTTCTTGCCAGAACCTTCCTTATGGATGGCCTTACCATGGCACATCCCGAGGCACGCCTTACGGTGAGCTTTCTGTCTTCGCCCCTGAGGAGGCTGATAATCCCTGTTGCCAGCAGTGTCAGCATTGCCGACACATCCGCCGCCCTTGCCCGCTATCTTTCACACTGGGCGGAGGCCGTGCTTAAGGATTCCCCGCATGAGGGACGCCTGCGGGACGTGAATAAAGAAATTAAAAGGGCGCGAGCCTATAAAAAGAACTCCATACATCTGGCCAAAAATCTTTTTTTTACCACCCGCATTGCCGGTGACTGGAGAAAACCGGATGGTGAGAAGGTAGTGGGCGCGCGTATTGGCTATTGTCCTGGCATTGTGGATAATTTTGGCATACTTTATAACGGCGACTATGTGTTCTGCTGTGCCGACTATGACGGGGCAACGACAACGGCCAATTTCAACGACATGGCAATCATGGATTACCTGAACAGCGGGTTGGTTCAGGAAACAGTGAGGGCCTTTAGGCGCTTCTCCGTAATAAATCCATACTGCCGCAGGTGTTTAGGGGATAAATCTTTTCTCAATTCAATTGTAAAACAGGTCGGCTCTATATTATACTTTAAGGTAGCGGGGCGGCTCCACTAAATTGACTAGTGCAAAATAGTAAAACGGAGGGAAGTTTATGAAAAGAACGGCTGTTGTAAACGCCGCGGCGGTCTTTGCCTTCGCAGCATTGGTTTTGCTGTTGTGTGGGCGAGGGATTGCCGCGGATGCCGACTATTACGCGCGGTGTAATCTGAAGGTCTTAAAGGGCAACAAGGTAACATGGCTGAACTGGCAGGCCTCCCCTACGTTTATACCCGCCGGTACGAAGCTGAAGGTGTCAAAAAGCGGCGCGAAGGCAACACTGACAGACCCGGCGGGGGAGCAATACACGCTTGACATTGGCAGTGCCGGAGAAAAATATCTTGAAAAATTCGTCACTCAAAAGCCGCTGAACATTGATAAGTATCCCAAAGACGTACAGGAGGGCATCAGGGAGGCGGTTGCGAGGTTAGGCATGACAAAAGAACAGGTGTACATCGCAATGGGCCCACCCGTAAAGCTCCTCAGCGGTGACACAGAGACAACGACCTATGAACAGATAATGGGATCTAATAACTGGATATATGCCAGACGCCGAATGGGTAAAAATATCGGCGTAGAATTTGACCCGTCAACCGGCAAGGTAATACGAACCGAGGGAATCTGGCGGTAACGCTGAGGAGATTTACAAATGAAACTAACGCTGATATCTCCGCTTGCCTCTAAGAGCCTGTTAGGGGGGGATTTCTTCTTTCGCCTGCCGAGCCTGGGACTGTTAAAGGTAGCCGCCGCCACACCCCCTGAGTGGGAAGTCAGTATTATTGATGAGAAGGCGGAGCGTCTGCCTGATGACATAGACGCTGACCTTGTCGGGATTACGGCGATGACACCGGCGGTAAAGAGGGGCTACGAGATAGCCGACACCCTCCGCTCAAAAGGCAAGACTGTGGTAATGGGGGGTATGCACGCCTCAAAACTGCCGCAGGAGGCGCTCAATCATGTTGACGCTGTCGTCATTGGGGAGGCCGAGGGCATATGGCCGCGGCTCCTTACTGATTTCAAGCGCGGCTCTCTAAAAAAGATATACCAGCACGAAAACGGTTATCCTGCCCTGGACAAGCTATCAATTGTGAACTGGAACCTCTACAAGGGCAAGAGATACCTGCCCGTACATTTTGTTGAGACCACGCGCGGCTGCCCGTTTAACTGCGAGTTCTGCTCTGTGACAAGCTCCTTCGGCGGGCGGTTCAGAAACAGGCCGGTTGACGAGGTGGAGCGTGAGATTCAGTCATTAAAACCATTTGAACAGCGGTTTATCTTAAAAAACACGGTATTCTTTGTTGACGACAACATAATCGGCAACCGCGCCCACGCCAAAGAGATGCTTACGCGTATAAAGCCTTACAATTTGAAGTGGCTGGGCCAGGCCTCAAGCAACATCGCCAAAGACGCCGAGCTGCTTAAACTCTGCAAAGATAGCGGCTGCATGGGCCTGCTTGTGGGATTTGAATCGCTGTCAAAAGCCAATCTCTCAAAAATGGGCAAGGGGTTTAACAAACCGGACGACTATGTCGAAATCGTGAAAAGGTTCCATGAGCATGGGCTTGGTATAGACGGGGCATTTGTCTTCGGTTTTGATGACGACGACGAGGACGTGTTTGACCGGACAATTGAGTTCACCATCAGGGCCAAACTTGACGTCTGTTATTTCTCTATCCTGACCCCGTACCCCGGCACGAGGCTCTATGAGCAAATGGAGGCGGAGGGCAGGATTATAGAGAGGGACTGGTCATACTACAATACGAATAACGTGGTCTTTAAGCCCAAACTGCTGTCGCCGCAAAGGCTCTTATCCGGCTACTATAAGGCGCTTAAGGAGGCATATTCGTATCCAAATATTGTCAGGCGGCTCTGGGGCAATGGTTCGTACAAGAATTTCTTTTATCCAATGAACTTTGGTTTCCGGCAATCAATAAATAAGACCACAAGGCGCGGGCAGGATTTTAACGTGCCAGAAAATATAAAGAACGTGGGGGGATAAAGCCCATATGAGCCGTGTGCTGATTCTTGACGGGCTGTGGAACAAGACGCTTGCCGCCGTGAGGTCACTTGGCAGGAGGGGTTTTTATGTGGCCGCAGGAGAATGGACGCGTTTCGCAACGGCGCTGTTTTCAAACTATTGCGGCAAACGGTTAATCTACCCATCGCCAAAGGAGAGGCCGGCAATGTTTCTTGATTGGCTTGAGGACGAACTAAAAAAGAACGAATATGATGTACTGATGCCGATGGAGTTTCTGACACAGACACTGGTAACGTCGCAGAGGGAGCGGCTTTCTAAGTATTGCCGCATCCCGTTTGCCGATGTTTCTCTGGCGTTGAGGCTTCATAACAAGGCATTTCTGATGAAATATGCCCGTGAAAAGGGCTTTGACATCCCAAAGACGCATATTGTTGACGATTTAGGCCAGTTGCCTGCCCTTGCCGGAGAGCTGCCCTTCCCTGTTGTCATAAAGCCACAGATGAGCTCAGGGGCAAGGGGAATCCGGTATGTCAATAGGAAGGAGGATTTCGTAAAGCAATACAAAAAGGTGCACAGGCAATACGAATTCCCCATTGTACAGGAGCGAATCCCCGATGGAGGCGACGCCATAGGCGTGTGCCTGCTCCTTAACAACGACTCAGAGGTGAGGGCGTCGTTTGTCTATAAGCGGCTGAGGGAGTACCCCATCAGGGGCGGGCCAAGCACGCTAAGGGCAAGCATAAAGAGAGACGACGTAAGATACATTGCCGAGTCCCTGTTGAGGTATTTCAAGTGGACAGGCGTTGCACACATAGAGTTCAAGGTTGACCCAAGAGATGGTACGCCTAAGCTGCTTGAGATAAATCCGCGTTTTTGGGGCTCGTTACAGCTTGCAATCAACTCAGGCGTAGATTTCCCCTATTTATTGTATAAATTAGCCATGGACGGCGACATAGACCCGGTAACCGAATACAAGACTGGCGTGATGTGCAGGTGGATTATCCCAGGCGATTTGCTTCATTTCATAATGAATCCCAATAGATTTAACATGACTCCGGGCTTTTTCGACATGACAATAAAGGACGACCTTTTTTCCCTTAGAGACCCCATGCCGGTAATAGGCCGGCTGTCATCGGCGTTAACACTCCTGTACAATAAAGAGATGCAGGACCTGTTTCTGCGCCGGTGAGGCCATGCGCCCAACAATAAACGCCTTTACTGTGGACCTCGAGGACTGGTACCATGTCTGCGGCGTGGACGCCTGTTCTGATCCCGCGACATGGGCATCCTACGAACGCCGCGTCACTGGAAACACAGAAAAAATTCTCTCCCTTTTGAGAAACTACGGCGTAAAGGCCACTTTTTTCGTACTTGGCTACATAGCGGCCAACGAACCAGCCCTGATAAAGGAAATAGCTGACGAAGGACATGAGCTGGCAACACATGGGTTTTTCCACCGGCGTGTATATGAGATGTCAGAAACGGAGTTCGACGCCGACATCGGACGCTCCATAGAGGCAATATCGTTTGTTACAAAGAGTCGCGTGCTTGGGTTTCGCGCCCCTGAGTGGTCAATTCGCAGGGAGAACTTTTGGGCGTTTGATGTGCTGAGAAGACACGGCATCGAGTATGACTCAAGCCTTGTGCCTATGTCTTTTATGGGTTGGCGCACCTATCCGCGCCTGCCCGTTAAACTTCAGACCAGATACGGTGAGATAGTGGAATTTCCACTGACAACCGCGAGATTATTCCACGAAAACGTGCCCTTTTCGGGCGGACTGCCTCTTCGTATAGCACCATATTTTTATGTGCTGTCGAAAATTCAGAGGATGAACCGCCAGGGCATTCCGGCGGTAGTCTATGTTCATCCATGGGAGTTTGATACAGAGCAGCCAAGGCTTGCCCTGCCGCTTAGCAGGAGGTTCATGCACTATTTCAACATAGGCGTTACTGGCGGGAAGGTAGAGGGATTATTAAAGCGCCTGCCATTTGCCCCTATGAAAGACGTCGTCACGGCATATTTTTCCTGACAGGAAATTTTTCTGAATTTACGGAAATAATGTTGACTTTTTGGGGGGAAATGTATTTAATATATAAGTCCTGATAAACGTACGCGATGGGGGATATTATAGCGGTTATGATATTAAGTATGGGCGTCAAGAGGGTTAAAGAGGGGGTCAAATGAGAAAAACGGCATTGATTGTGATTATGGCGTTGTTTGTATTTAACGCGGGGATGTTGATAGCGGCCGATAGCAGCCTTGATGAGGGTATCAACCAACTTAAAGAAGAGAATTTCGAGGAGGCTATAGTATTTTTCAAAAAGGCAAAGGAGGCCCAACCGGGCTCATCCGCTATTTCCTACTATTTGGGTGTTGCCCTTAAGAAAACCGGAGATACAAAGGGGGCTGAGGAGAATTTTGTCGAGGCCTTAACCATTGTGCCGCCGGTTGAAGAGGCCTATACAGAACTGATAGAGGTCTACTATACCCAGGACAAGCTGAAAGAGGCCAAAGAGTGGATAGCAAAGGCCGAAGCTGCGAAGGCCAGGCCTGGCAGCGTAGCCTTCCTGAAGGGGCTTGTATTGTTAAAGGACGGTGACAACGACGGCGCCATAGAGGCCTTTAACAAGGCAAAGGAGCTTGACCCTTCGTTGGCTCAGACCGTAAATTACCAGCTCGCCGCCGCATATAACAGGGAACGCAGATTTACCGACGCAAAGACAGCCCTTGACGCGGTCATAGAGGCCGACCCTTCGTCGGACATGGCCTCATTCGCAAAGGAATACCAAAAAGCGGTCGAGGAAAATATCTCCGCGAATAGGGAATGGCGCTTTGCCATCGGTATATCCTACAGATACGACGACAATGTCTTGCTGAAGCCTGAGGGTGGAATCCCCGGTGTCGAAATTTCAGGGCAGAGAGACAGCGCCATATTAAATACGCTTCGAATAGACTACCAGCCAAACCTCGGCAACACGTGGTTCCTTAACATGCAGTACAATCTTATAAGCAACTACTACTTCAGAAACGCCAGCCACGATCTCCTGATACAGTCACTTACGGCAAATCCCGGATATGGCTTCAAAGACGGTGCCATATATCTGCCCATAACCTATAACTATGCCCTATTAAATGGAAGCAAATATATGGGGCTTTTGTCGGCGAAACCGACGGTTAACTGGATGTTTGAGAAAGACCATATCGCGCAGGCGTTCGTGGGTTATGAAAGGAGAGACATGCTTGGCGACATATCCGACCCGGACGAGGACAGGACAGGCAACAGATACCTGACCGGCTTAGGCTATATATACCTGTTGTCACACGGCAAGGGGATGCTGAACTTCAGATACGAGTATTCCTCTGACATGACCCAAGGGCAGAACTGGGCCAACATGGGTAACAAGTTGACGGCCGGGGCCATGATTCCAATTGTTCAGGACGTGTATGGCGTTTTAAACTTTGAGGCTTTTTTCCAGAGATACTACAACGAAAACACGTTCTTCGGCTATAAAAGAAAGGACGACACTTATACCGCCACGGCTAGCATAGTATGGCAGGCGACGAAATTTATGGACGTGAGCATGCAGTATTCACATACGACGGCAGACTCGAATATTTACCTGTATCAATATAACCGTAACATGTACACTACCGGCGTAGAATTCAAGTTCTAGACAACTAAAAAAGCATAGGAGGGGCGTTTTATGATAAGACAAAGGGCACGTATATCAATATATATGGCACTGGCGCTGGTGATATTTCTGACTGCGGGAGCGGTGGCATGGGCCGAGACCGAAATCGGCAAGGTGACGTTTGTAGAGGGCAAGTGTGACGTCTTAAGAGGCGGCAATCTCCCCGCGAAACCACTTCAACTGCAAGACCCTATATTCGAAAAAGACACCGTCAGGACAAAGGCGGCTTCAAAGGCCGAAATCTCTTTCAAAGACGGCAACATGCTGAGGCTCGCTCAGAGTACCCGAATAGACATCAGCGAATATATCTCAAACAACGAACAAAACAAAGGCAAGGTTGCCCTTCCCCGCGGACATGTGCGCGCAATAGTGGACAAGGACATAGCCAAACGCATAGCGAACGCGCCATCGGCAAATCATTTCGAGGTTCAGACCCCTAATGTCGTAGCGGGCGTTCGAGGCTCTGATGGTGATGTCATGTTCGAGCCGACATCAGGCGATACAATTGTCGCAATCAGAGAGGGCGTCTTTTATGTATATAATATGCGCTTCCCTGATAATACAACCGATGTAACCGCCGGCAATGTGGTAGTGATACCGCAACACGCCCCGCCAGGACATCAAAGGCCTGTAACTACCACAGAAACTCAAAAGAACGAAAAATCAACCGACCCTGATAAAAAGGACTCCAGCCCGTCGGGCTCATCCTCCACCAGCACTGTCACTAGCACAGCATCGCAAGTGGACAGCACGGTTAAAAACGTAAACACGGTCTCAAGCGTCACATCAACCGACACGAATGTAGGCACAGTAACCAATGTCATATCTCCCGATACAAATGTCTACCAGCCACCGGTTACGCAAAACTCAACTCCTACCCCAACACCGATGCCAACTACTACTCCAACGCCTACGCCAACTCCAACTCCGGCGCCCACTCCGACTCCGGCGCCAACTCCTACTCCGGCACCAACTCCTACTCCTACGCCGGTAAAGACCTATAATTTTGGCGGAACGATCACCGGTTCGCAATATGCACTATATAGCGGTTCGGCTAACAATTTTACAACCGGCGGTTCAATAACCGGAAGCATGACATCCGGCACTTATTCGGGTGCATATACGCCGTTTAGTTTCACCGCCTCTGGTACATCCAGCCAACCGAGTGGTTATCCCCTATGGGCCTTTTCTATCGGCACCTCTTCGACAAATTCATACATAAACATGAACGCCTATGCCGGAGGAGTTTCCACCGGCAGTGGCAACATTGGGAGTTTAGCCGGTACATATACAAATTCCTATGACAATACTCAAGGTTTTGTGGTGTCTTATTCAACAACCGCCGGCGGGATGTTCTATCCCTCATCAGGCACAAATGGCGCGTGGAGCACCACAGGGCAGCTTGTAACAGTTCCGATAGACCCAAGCCATGGGATTTATGGTTATGACACATATTTCTATGGATTTAACAATATAACCAGCGGAACGAGCAGGGTTGACTATGGCAACAATAAATATTTCAACATATCGTCATGGAACAGCAACGGCCTCGTGTATGGAACAAGCTACGGTGCCTCCACAGTGGGCAATGTCCCGGTTATATCCGTGGGAACCGCGATGGGTTATTACAATGGCGGGGTGTTGCAACTGACTGATGTCTACAAATACATGTCGGCCTCGCAGTATCTCTACCTTGCCTGCGGCAATGAGACCGGCGCCTCCGGCTGCTCAAAAACAACGCCCGTTACCTCCCTGTCATATCTGAACATACCGTCTGTTGAGATAGGACGCACGAATCTCTCAGGTGCGCTGATAAGTGGTTCGGACTATGTTAATTTAAACATGAATAACGTCGTTTTCTTCGCGCCATCCACAGGGACTAAACCGTCCATATTTACAATAGGAAGCATAACGGGAACGTACAGTCTGGGAACCAATCTTACGGCCTTAACCCTCCTGACACAAGCAAACCAGATATACCTTTCCGACTTCACTAAAACCGGAATTAATGTGTATTTCAATTTCAACACATGGAGCGGCGGTCTGTGGAACGGCACAATAGGGCCATCGTTTACAAGCGGCAACCTCTCAGGCGGCAACCTCACGGGCAGTTCGTGGAGCGGCCAGGTCACAATGAACGGATTTGCCGGTGGGACTTTTGGTTCGGGAACCATTGCCGGTAATGGGATAGGGATTGTCAGGTGAGACCTAACTCAAGCATGAAGGTAGCCTTTATGCTGTGTGTTGTGCTGCTTGTTCCGGCGTTGCTCCGGGCTGAGACGCTGAAAATCGGGATCTTTGACATACAGCGAATCATGAGCGAGGCCGCCCCCGTCAACACATATCGGCAGCGTTATCAAAGCACCCTTGAGTTGAAGCGAAAACCCTTTGACCAGACAGAAGAGGAACTAAAACAGCTCAGGGAACAAATTGATAAAGGAAAACTCAAGCCCGAAGAGCAGATGGCAAAAGAAGAGGAGTTCGCGCAAAAAGTCCTCGTCGCCAAGCACCAGAAGGAAGACCTTGAGGCCGAAGTTGCAAAGATGGACAGGTGGATGAAGGCACAGGTCTTCAAGGACATAAGTGCGTTGCTGGAAGAGCTGAATAAAAAAGAGGACTACTCCATCATCTTCGAGAGAAGCACCGTAGCCTACTACAAAAACGCCATAGACGTCACTGCCAAGATCATTGAGTTGTATAATAAGAAGAAGTGACGCAGGACAAGGATTAACGACGAAGGGGGGGGTAACCCCCCCTTCACCCCGTAAATTTCGCCACGTTTTGTCTGTTGAATTTTGGCTGCCGCCCGTTGGCGGCTTCGGTGCGTCAGCTAGTGCTGGCCGTGGATTAAACTTGGAAGGCAGCGGACACAGGTCACTTTTTTCTCGCCCTCATGGTAACACTCAAAGAAGACCCTGTCCTTGTCGGTCGTGCCGCAAACAAAGCATTTCAACTCCATTGTAATTCCTCCTATCGTTTATTAGCGTTCAATTACTATTGCTCAATCGCGTTAATCTCATCTACCACCTTCTGCGGGTCAAGGTTATGCATCATAGAGCCAAAGGCAATAGTCTCCATATTGATGCCCGGACAGGTGAAGCAGCCCCCGCCAAAATATTTCTCTATGACGGCCTTAGCACCGGGAGAATCTTTTATCACCGTACCTATTACCGAATCCTTTGTCACTTTTCCCATATCGTCCCTCCTGCTTTTAATTATGCTTTAGTTACATAATGGAATAAAGTATAGTGCCATGTGTATGATTTATATCAGATTATTAAAATAAAGGCGGGGACTTCCCTCGCTGTCAACGGCTCAAACCGGAAACTCCGGTCTTGATAGGATTATGTCAACCGTCCTGAGGCCCCTCAGCCGGAGACGAAGGCATCGTAGAGCAACCCGCCGCCAGCAACGTAAACACTAACAGAATTATCGAAAACAATTTCATTTCTTACCGTCCTCTGCTAAAGCATATTGCTATTAGTATATCAGTCCTTGTGACAATCGTCAACAGGACATTTCTTATTTCTGTAGAATTCGTAGTACAGAAGCGGCACGGCTATGAGCGTCAGCAATGTGGCGGAGCCAGCCCCGAACATCATAGAGATGGCAAGACCCTGAAATATTGGGTCAAAGAGCATTACTAATGAACCGACAAGCACCGCCGCCGCCGTCAGGGATATGGGCATGATGCGAACCGCCCCCGCCTTTATTATAGCGTCGGCAAGGTTTCCACTTTCCTTCCAGTCGTGCTGAATAAAGTCCACCAGCAAGATGGAGTTACGTACGATTATACCGGCAAGGGCAATAAATCCAATCATGCTGGTGGCCGTAAAAAACGCCCCCATTATCCAATGCCCGGGCAGTATCCCCACGAGCGTCAACGGTATAGGTGCCATAATTATTATCGGCGTTGTGAAGTTCTTAAACCACCCTACGACGAGTACATAAATGAGGACAAGCACAGCGCCAAAGGCTATCCCCATATCCACGAACACGTCATAGGTTATCTGCCACTCCCCATCCCACTTCAACGAGTATTGCTTCTCAAGCCAGGGCATTTCAGAGAAGTGCTGCGTCAGCTCGTAGCCTTCGGGGAGCTTTAGCGCTTTCACCGCGTCTTTCATTTTCAATATCGCATAGGCAGGGCTTTCCTCCTTTCCAGCCACATCACCCACCACATAGACAACACGTCTGAGGTTTTTGTGGAAAATAGTCTTGTCCTCTGTGGTACTTACTGTATTGACAAGTTCAGAAAGCGGTACTGATTTGCCAGTGGAGCTGATAACTGTCAACCCTTTGAGTTCGTTTATGCCTGAGCGCTTGTCTCTGGGGGATTGTAAGTATATCTCAATGGGTTCTTTGGATTTACTGTCGTGAATAAGCCCTGCCGGTGTGCCCCCAAGGAATGCGCGCAGTGTGGCAGCCACTGCGGACGAGGATACACCGCTGATGGCTGTCTTTGTCTTGTCTATTTCAAGGATGTACTTAATTTCGTCCGCCTCGACGAACCAGTCCACATCAACTACGCCAGGGGTGTTTTCAAAGATTTCCTTTATCTGGTGAGCCAGTTGGGTCTGCCGCGTAGGGTCAGGGCCATACAACTCCGCAACAAGGGTGCTAAGCACCGGAGGGCCGGGCGGGATTTCGGCTACTTTCACGTTGGCGCCATAGTGTTTTGCAATCTCCTGAATCGGGCCGCGTATGCGCTTTGCAACGTCATGGCTTTGTGCGCGGCGTCTGCCTTTTTCGACGAGGTTTATCTGGATGTCGGCCGTGTTTGGCTGTTGCCTGAGGTAGTAGTGCCTGACCAGTCCATTAAAATTAAACGGTGCCGCCGTGCCTATATAAAGTTGAAAGTCCCTGACCTCAGCAACCGTTCTGACGTATTCGGCTATGGCTCGTGTTGCCCTTGCGGTTTCCTCAAGCGGCGTCCCCGCCGGCATATCTATGATTATTTGTATCTCGCTTTTGTTGTCAAATGGAAGCATTTTGACCATAACCAGTTTAAGCGGCAGGAGAAGCAGGGCAACTGCAAGAAGACCCGCAACTGTCATCAGCCCCGCAATCCTGTATCCCCTGTGCTGGATTAACGGTCTGAGCATTTTTTCGTAAAATGTCGTTGTCGCTTTTCCCCCGACCTCTTCGGCGTGGTCAGCGTGTTTGACGTTTCTTAAGACCTTGAAACTCATCCACGGCGTGACAACAAACGCGATTAAAATGGAAAAGATCATCGCCGCCGACGCCCCCACCGGTATGGGTCTCATATACGGCCCCATCAACCCGCTCACGAAGGCCATCGGCAACAGCGCCGCTATTACCGTAAACGTGGCCAGGATAGTTGGATTTCCAACCTCGTCAACCGCCATCACCGCCCTTTGTATGCCTGCCCCACCTGTCTTAAAATGCCGGTGAATATTCTCCACTACCACGATAGCGTCGTCAACGAGGATTCCTATGGAGAAGATAAGAGAAAACAACGTTACGCGGTTAAGCGTGTATCCATAGATGTAAGTTACCAAAAGCGTCAGGGCAAGGGTAACCGGCACCGCAACGGCAACGACAATGGATTCCTTCCAGCCCAGTGTCAGCGCGATAAGTATTATTACCGAGAATGTGGCTATCATCAGGTGGTCAAGGAGTTCGTTGGATTTTTCCTCAGCGGTCTCGCCGTAGTTTCTGGTTACGTTTATATCAATGTCTTTGGGGATTATCCAGCCCTTCATCTGTTCGGTTTTTGCAATAGCCCTATTAGCTATTGCGGTGGCATTGGAGCCGCTCTTTTTGGCCATTGAGATAGTGACGGCAGTGTGTATGTCTGCGCCGGGCCTGTCGTTTGACGCGGCATTGCCCGTAAATACATAGTTGGCGTGGTCCTCGGGGCCGTCGGAGATTGTGGCAACGTTTTTTAGATATATGGCGGAGGCGCCGCTTGTTCCAACAACGAGATTACCCACATCTTCCGCGTTTTTCAGGAATCCACCGGTAGCCACGAGGATTTCCTTGTTGTCTTTTTGAAATGAACCGGAAGGCATTTGCGTGTTTGCCGTGTTGAACATGTCTATAATTGCAAGCGGTGAAATACCGTAGGCGCGGAGCTTGGCGGGGTCTATGGCCACCTTGAGCTGCCTTTTTTGGCCGCCTGTGATTGCTATCTCACAGATGTCGGGGTCTTTTTTCAGTTCATTGGCCATTTCCGCGGCTACTTGCCTTAGTTGGTAGCCATTATATTTTTCACCTGAAATCGTCAGCGTAAGGATTGGGACCTCGTCTATGGACTTTGGTTTTACGAGTGGTTTAGAGACACCGGGGGGGATGATGTCATAATTGGACATGAGTTTGTCGTAGAGTTTTACGAGGCTCCTCTCTGTATCCTCACCAACATGAAAACGCACGATTACCATACTCATACCGGGCCTTGTTATTGAGTATACATACTCTACGCCCTTGATTTCGTAAAGCAGGCCCTCCATCGGGCGGGTCACGCGCTCTTGCACCTCTTTGGCCGAGGCGCCCGGGTACATTACCATAACATCATACATCGGGACGATGATTTGCGGCTCTTCCTCACGCGGGGTCACCATCACGGCAAATACGCCGAGAATCAGAGAGGCCACCACTATTAACGGCGTCAGCCTTGAGTTTATGAAGGCCCCGGCTATGCGCCCGGAGATGCCAATTTTTTCCATTCTAGTTTGAGCCGGGTTTATAGTCTGGTTTATAATCAGTTATTTGGCCGCCGTCCACTGCCGTGCCTCCAGTGATAATCACCTCGCCATCTGTGACTCCAGAGAGGACTTCCATCGTGCCTGTTGCAGGGAATTTTCTTCCCGTGGTAATCAGTCTGTATGTTGCAACGCCGTTTTCGTCCACGACATAGACGCCGCGAAGCTGTCCTTTTTCCACAACCGCTGTCTCCGGCACGTTGAGTGTTTGGCGTGGGCTGCCCTTAATGGAGGCAACGGCATAGAGGCCGCTTTTCAGGCCGCTTTTGGGCACATCTTCTGCGATAGCTATTTTGACAGAAAATGTCCTCGCCGCGGGGTCAATGTACTGGCTCACCTCGGTAATCGTGCCCTTTGTTTTAAGCGCCGGGGTATCAAGTGAGATGTCAACCTGTGTGCCCTTTTTTATATCTGCCACAATGCCCTCGTCAACATTAATGATTACGTTATAGGAGGAGGTGTCTTCAACCGTTATAAGCGGCACGCCGGGGGCTGCCATAGCGCCCGCGTCCACCATTTTTTTCCCTACTATACCGTTAAATGGCGCGGTTATTGTCGTATAGCCCTGAAATACATTCGCCTCACTGAGGGCGGATCGGGCACGCCGCTGTGCCGCCTCGGCCTGCTTATAGGAAAGGTCAGCAATCTTTCTCTTTGAATCTATCTCGTTGAACTCCTGTTTGGATATGGCCTTTTCCTCATAGAGGTTTTTGAATCTTTCATAGGTCGTATCTGTAAGGAGCTTGTTCTCCTCTGCCATGTTAAGGGCTGCCTGTGCCTCCACAACGCCAGCGCTGGCTTGGGCTGACTTATTGGCAAACTCACCGGCTTCGATGCTAAGGAGCGTTTGGCCTGCCTTAACCCTGTCACCCTCTTTGACGGCAATTGACTTTATCCCGCCCATTACCTTTGAGGACAAGACGGCGATGTTTTCGGCCTTCACTGTGCCGCTGATTTCATAAACGTCATTTACGGTGTTTTTTGTTATCTTAGCCGTCTTAACGCCCGTAATAGCGGGGCGGGCTATCTCCTTTGTTCCGGGCTTTATCTTGTCGCCGCAGCCGTAAACAACGAGGGCCAGGCATATGAACGCAAACGTCTTAATAAGTGCACATGTCTTAAAATGCCTCATTAGTTCCTCCCTGAATTGTCAACCCCAAAAAACCTGAGAATCCTGCCGCCCGTGTATTCAAGCATGGCGGCCTCAATGAGGTACTGCCCCTCTGCCGCCGCGGCGTTGGCCCTTGCCTTATCGAGGGCTGTCTGCCCGTCTAACAGTGATACCATTGGGGCAAGGGAATTGGCGTATCGTTTCGCAATAAGTCGAACGCCCTCCTCCGCGGCATTAAGGGTGTCGCGCGATAGTTCAAGCCTCCTTTGCGCCTCCTCTAATGATATGAGGGCCTCGTAAACCTCATATGCGGCCTGTTGTTTAATCCCGAGAAGGAGCTGCCCCGTCTCCTCGGCCTCAAACCTTGCCTTTGCCAGCTTTGATTCTCTCTGCAGGCCATCAAACGCGTTTAGTTTCATAAAAATCCCTACCTGATAGCTCTTTCCCTCGTCGCCAAAAGGATACCTGTGTTCGTTCAACTGATAATTGCCGCCAAGGGCTACAGAGGGAAGATATTCGGCCTTCGCGGCTTTCACAGATTGTTTGGCATTCTCATGGTTTTTCTCCATCGCGGCCACGTCTGAGCGGCTCATAGAACCCTTTAGATACTCATCGGGTGTCGCAGGGGGTGGAAAGGTAATCTTTTCATCGGCGCTGTCATAGGACTGTTCTGAGCCTATCATCAGGCCAAGGGAGCGTTTCGCAAGGTTTAGGTTTTTCCCGGCGGTAACAAGGCGCATCTGAGCCTCTGACAGTGCCGTTTGTGCCTGCAAGACATCAGAAAGAAGCCCTGTGCCGGTGTCAAGGCGCACCTTCGCTATACGCATATGTTCTTTGGCGTCCTCAAGGCCTTTAGCGCTTGCGGCATAAAATGCCTTTGCCGTCTTTACGCCTGTGTATGCCTTAAATACGTCGAGGACGGTCATCTCCTCAAGACGTGTTTGCTGAAATCCCTTGCCCTCGGCGCGCACCCTCGCCATATCAATGGCTAAATATGCCTTCATAGAAAACACGGGCATTTCAAAATTAAAGCTGGTACGATAGTTGTTAATCGGGGCTGGGTCTTTCAAATCGGCTAAATCGGCGCTCGTAAAGCGCCCCTGGTCAAGTTTGGACATGAAAAAATACGTCGGGTTGTTAGTGTTGCTGTACCCCTCCTGCACTTCAAGCCTCGGTAGCAGACCACCCCATGCGATAGATACATCTTTCCCCATGGCCTCAACCGCCCATTTGCCTGCCCTGAGGCGATGATTGCCCCTTAGGGCAGCCTCTACGGCCTCTTTCAGGGTTATAACACTGGACGGCTGTTCGTTGGGTTGGCAATATGCGGGGCATACGTATGAGCTAAGAAATATGACAAGGAAAAGTGCAGCAACCGCCGCCCCCGACGATGCACATATGGTGTTTTGATTCAGCATTCCCTGCTGTCAGTGTACTATATTTCACAACAATTTGTCAATGTGGTCGAGGGGGGTATTTCCTTATTTCGGAATAACCTAGCCCCGTTTCGCGTTTTTGATTTCACGCACAAGGTCTGCAATTGTGTCAATCGGCCCTGAAAGCAGGGTGTGGTAGCTGCCGACATCGCGCGGGCAGTGGGCGTCGCTTGCGTAGATGCGTGGCAGGTTGCGCTGTGTGGCAAGTTTCACGGCAAGGGCCTGTGCGGTTTGTGAGGTGTTTGAGCTGTCAACCTCAACGGCGTCAATATCGAGACGGTAACAGTTATTGCCGCATTCCATGCTGAAACGAAATGGATGGGCGGCGACAATTGCGGCTTCACGCCTTCGCGCAATACCAATCAGTTCCTTAACAGGCATGTTATAGCGCAGGCCGTCTATCTCGTCCAGCCCGTAAACAAGGAAATGCCCCTCAAGGCACGAGACCTCAATACCCGCCAGCAGACGAAGCTGCCCCCCAGCCCACTGCTGCAGCTCATCAATCTCCTGCCCTGACCAAATCGTATCATGGTCAGTAAATACAAGGACATCTATGCCCGCGTTTATGGCGGCCTCAATAGCCTCGTGCGGAGTGGTGGTGCTGCACGGCGAAAACGGGTGGGTGTGGACATGCATATCCACTTTTAATAATCGGCTGCTCATTGATTTCTCAACGTCCCGCTTTCTTATTCCCAAACAGAGCGGGCTGAACATAAAGCGCGTACTCGGCGCACCCTTGAACATATCTGCATCGTTTACAGACCTCTATATACTTATAGCACTGTCGTTTGGAGCAGAAGAGCTTATCCCTGTTTACAGCCATGCTGGTTTGATTATACCACAGTGAGGCCAGGCAGGGCAGGGCTTTTTTTGAGAAATTCCGAAAGTACCAAAATGCGTTTAGTAGAAGTAATAAGACTTGAATAATCCTGAGCCTGTCGAAGGATGCTCTGATATGGCCTGAACTTGATATTGGAGCAATACCATTATGAGAGAAATACGCATATAGTGCGTTTGCCCTGCGATAACAGCGTCGGGCGGCTTGCCGCCAGCGTCGGCGCTGTGCTAAGATAGTTGCGATGCTGGAAGACGATAAACGATTAAAAGTGGCCGCGGAACTTGACCCGTCTCATAATCTCATGCAGATGGCCGCTGAGTCTGAGTTTTCAAGGCACGTGCGCGATCTATTTAAGACCCTGAGGCCGCATAGATTAATTGAGACCGGCACATATTGTGGGGTTGGCTCAACCACCGTTATCGCCTCTGCGCTGCGGGAATGTTCGATTACCGGCCATAAATTCTATTCAATTGAGGTCAACCCATTGTATCATAAGACGGCCATCGAAAATCTCACAAACAATGGTCTGATTGACTATGTAACCCTCGTTAACGGCCTCTCACTGCCGCGGTACTGTCTCCTGTCATTGGATGAGATTGAGGAAAAATTTGTTAATAAAGTCGAATTCACTGATATATTCGTTGACCACCCCAAAGATGAACGCGCTCAAAATTATTACAGTGAAGTGTCATTTGACGGTGTCCCAGATGACCTGCTTGGACTCTATCTAAAGGAATTCGATTACCGGCCTGATTTTGTCCTGCTTGACAGCGCCGGGCATCTTGGCGCGGTTGAGTTTCAGTATGTGATTTCACTGCTCAAAGGACAGTGCGTCATCGCCCTTGACGATATCTATCACGTCAAACATTACAAAAACTTCATGGACGCACAAAAAGACCCCCGCTTTGAAATCATCTTCTCCTCTAAAGAGAAATTCGGATTTTGCACCATGAAGTTTAATCCCTAACGAATGAAAATTCACGTAACTTTTTCGGGACTCGCCGCCGGCAACATAGGAGACGAGGCAATGATGAAGGGGTTCTTATCCATTCATCCACTGCCCGAAGGCACTACCATTGAGGTCTGGGACGCCAAATCCGAGGCCATCGCCCAACTCCCCCCCACGTACAGGTATATCAATTACTCTGACACAGAGGCATGTAACGCCGCCTCGCTCTCGGCTGATTATGTGTTGATAGTTGGGGCTACGATAGTCACAGATATGCTTGGCACAGAGTGGCCGCTTAATATACTTGGCGGCAAGTACGCCCTCTGCCACGCTGCCGGTATCCCCATTCACGCAGTCGGCATTGGCGTGGATAAGCTCCATTCAGACGAGGCGGTTCAATTGTTCAATAGGGGATTTCTGCCCTTTGAAACATGGACAGTGCGCTCTGAAAGGAGCAGGAAAAACCTTTTCACTCTCGGCGTGCACCCGGGGCGCGTTGTTGCCGCGGCAGACCTCGCGTGGCTCACCCCAACGCAGGATGTTGATAAACAGTGGGCAGCCCAATACCTCGCCGCCCTCGGCGTTAAAGAGGGCATACCCATTGTAGGCGTAAACATAGTCAACGAGAAGTGGAAAGACGACAACGCCATTAAAATGGCGGCGGCCACCGCCCTCGACTGGATATGCTCAGAGTTGAAGTGGCAGGTGGTTTTCTTTTGCAACGAGACCAGAGAGGGTGAATATTTCGATAAAGAGGCAACCCGCGCCACGGCGGCGTTTATGAAGAGCCAACCAGTCATAGCGCTAAACCAGTATTTCACGCCGGAGCAGATGATTGCGCTGCTTTCGTGCTGCAAACTGGCCATATCGTGGCGCTATCATTTTACCGTCTTCAGCGCACTTGGCGGCGCGCTTGCCATATCAGTTCTCAGGGGCGAAAAGTTGACTGAGCTTTCTGATGAGCTTAACGGCCTTAATCTTGGGACGCCCGAATCGCTGACAAGTGAAAAAATCAGGGATTCTATCGTTCAGGCCATCGGTAATTACGCAACACTGAAATACAGGCAGGACGTCGCGGTTGACGCCCTCAGGCAGAGGTGCAGGTTTAACACTTATTTTATTGACAAACTCAGGCCGAACAGCACTCATCTGACTGTGGAGACCCTCCCCCCCGCGCCGTTTGGATTGGTACGCTACAAGGAGGCCATCACCGCCCCCCCAAAAGCCGGTAAAGAATACGCCGTAACCGTAATCGTCTCCACATATATGTCAGGGGACTTTATAGGCGAATGCCTCAATGGCCTCAAAGGGCAGACGATTTGGCAGGAAATTGAGGTAATCGTAATTGACGCAGCCTCCCCGCAGGGTGAACAGGCAATCGTTACTGAGTTTCAAAAAGAAAATCCTAATATTACGTATGTGAAAACCGGCCAAAAGGTCAGTATCTACGCCGCGTGGAACATAGGGCTTAGGCTGGCCGGAGGCAGGTACATTACTGTGTTAAGCACAAACGACAGACTTCGCGGTGACGCCCTTGAGATTATGTCGCAAACCCTTGACAATCGCCCTGATATAGCGCTCGTCTATGGCGATTCGTATATGACAACAACCCCGCACGAGAGCTTTGAGCGGCACACGGGCAGCCCCTCTATGGTGTGGCCGGCGTACCAGTACGAAGATTTGCTAAAGACCTGCCTCATTGGACCTCATCCCATGTGGCGTAAATCCGCATCGGTGGCAACAGGGTTTTTCGATGAGACATACACCTCAAACGGCGACCAGGAGTACTGGCTTCGAATGGGTGAGCGCTTTGAGTTCCTCCACATCGCGGAGTTTACCGGCCTGTATTGGCATAACCCGCAGTCTCTTTCAATGAGCGGCGGCATACCGGAGACCCACAGGGCGCAGGCCTTGTATCAGAAGCGCTATGTTGATAGGCTGAAACAGAGGGTTATTCTGACCGGAGCTGACCGGCCTGTGTATGTATGGGGCATCGGGCAGCTTGCCCTCATTACAAATCACATGCTGGCGAATCTCGGTGTCCCTGTCAGCGGGTTTATCAGTGACTGTCCGGACAGCACGTTTGCGACATTGCCCGTTTTAGGACGGGAGCTTATACTTGGACCGGGAGGCCAACGCCCGTTTATCGTAATCGCCAAGGAAGATGGTGATAAGACAATCAAACCCCTGCTTACCGGGGCAGGATACATCGCCCGCGAGGACTTTTGGACAAATATCTATGAGTTAAGCTGGGTATGGGATTTACATAATCCGATTGAGCAATAAAATATTTACTGATAGTTATAATTGCCTTGGCAATTAATCTTTTTCGTTTGTGATTTCTTAAATCAGGAGGTAAAGTCTATGTGGCAATGTCAATCAACAGGTAATTGCGGTTATATATACAACCCGGCAAAGGGTGACAAAAGGGGTAAGATTGCCGCCGGTACAAAATTTGAGGATTTACCGGAAGACTGGAAATGTCCGCTTTGCGGGGTGGGCAAAAAATTCTTTAAAAAAGTAGAATCTTAAAACGGGCTAATTAACTAATTAGCCTGATAAATCAATAACTTCCCTGACGACCTCATCCACGCTTATTTGAGTGAGGCATTGAATCGAATCACAGGGCGGCGTATAGCCGAATTTGGTGCACGGGCTGCACGGCAGTCGTTTATTTATTATCCTGTGTGTTTTCCCTAATGGCGCCCATTTCTTTTCGATGCCGCTACCGAAGAGGCATACCGTGGGGGTGCCGAGGGCGTAGGCGATGTGCATAATGCCGCTGTCCGCACAGACCAGCACGCTTGCCGATTTAAGAAGTGGCGCAGTGTCTTTCAGCGATGTGGCACCGGTGAGGTCAAACGCCGCCGGGCAGTAACTTTTTATCGTCAGGGCGTCTGATTTATCGGCCTGTGAGCCAATTATCAGGATATTAAATCCCCTGTCAGACAACTGTCTCGCCATGAGACCGAAGTTCTCCCCACCCCAGCGGCGTTCTTTCACAGACGCCCCGGCAGCAATGGCGATTGGACGGCCAGTTTTAAAAATTTCAATACCTTCGGCCTCAATAAAGGCATCGCCGGATATAAACACATCCGGTGTGCCGTCAACGGCTCCCGCGCCGACAACGGGCGCGATAAGGTTAAAGAAACTCCTCCCCTCGTAGTCGTCGTGACTGTAGGGAATTCGATGCGTAAAAAGTTCGCCTCTTTCGTTTGTGTTAAAACCAATCCGCACACGCGCCCCCGTCAGATACGCGATTACCGCCGAAAGCCTGTGCCACTGTTCGGTGTCAATGACGGCGTCGTATGTGTTTCTCAGGCATTCGATAAGTCCCGGGCGACTGTCATAGAGATAGATTCGATTAATATCTCCTGACAATTGAAAAATCCCGTGATTCCTCTTCTCACAAAGGATGTCTATCTGCACGCCGGGATGGATGGCCTTGATTTGCTTTAACGCTGGAAGCAGCAAGACCGCGTCCCCTACGCCTCCGGGACGAATGACAAGGACTTTTCCTAACTGGCCGGGGGGAGGAACATGCACTGTTTGGTTTGTATGTCCGATACGCGTTAGTATTGACACGAGGGCGTGGCCGACCAGGCCGTCAACGGCCTTCAAAAACCTGATTTTGTCCATGGCGCGTATTATAACAGAACTAATAGGCAATACCAAACCACTGGAAGTGCGGCGTGGCGGCGTCTGGAAATCTGTAATATTGAAAAAAATAGTTGACAAGTGCCGACGCTATATTTATACTACTTTGGGAGTTCGTGTGTTATGAGGATATGATTTTTTTATCGAGCGGCTTTAAAACATGGGTTATTGGCAGGCTGTCGTATTATCAGTGTGCCGCTTAGTTTGTGACGGGAGGGCGTTTATTTGTGCAGCGGGACTACGCATTGATTCAATACATAAGAGGGTTTAGCACTGGAAACAGAAAGACTATTTTTTTCTTGTCCTTATTGCCAATATTAATCTGTTTTGTATATATATGGTATTATGGGGTAAACGTTCCATATTGGGATGAATGGGATAATTTTATTCTGATTGACAAGGTTCTCACCGGCAACTTCAACTTTTCAATGTTTTATGACCAGTTCAATGAACACAGGATTGTCCTGCAAAGAGTTACTATGGTTATATTGGGGATTCTTTTTTCATACAACACGAAAGTAGATATGTATTTTAGCCAGATAACTATGGTTATTATGGTTTTTATACTATTTATTGAGTTTAAAAGATTATTGGGAAAGGATTTAATTGCCCTTTTTATTCCTATTCCCTATCTGGCATTTAGTCTGATGCAAGCTGTAAATACGTTGTATGCCATACAGGCTGTCGCGTTTTATTCTGTCTTCTTTAGTATGCTTACTTTTTATCTTATTTCGAGGCTCGCTTACTGTGAAACGAGGGGTAAACGGATATTGCAACTGGCTTTGCCGATTGTCAGTGCCTTAGCAACTTCATTTACATTCACGTGTGGGCTGATGGTGTGGCCGGTGGGATTTCTCCAGATTCTTATTTCCGGTTTGCAAAAGAGGTTGAAAATTGTTATGCTATGTGTATGGCTCATTATGGGAGCGGCCACCTTTTTGCTATATTTTTCAAACTATACGCATCCCACAGGGTCACCTCCGGCTATGATATTTTTTAAATATCCTATTCAAGGATTAACATACTTTTCTTATCTGATAGGCAATATTCTATATTTCGGAAGGTTCGTTAATCTCATCGTTGGTATTTTCATTTCTTTTGCGGCTTTATTGCTGTTTATCTCTATCCCTTTTAGTAAATTACCAAAATATTCTTTTTGGATAGCTTCATTCACATATTCTTTTCTTGCTATATTTGCGATAGCGTTTGGCCGGTCAACGTTGGATTTTGAATATCTATATTTGCCCATCAGATATACCACGTATGGGGTTGTAGGCCCTATAAGCCTGTATGTTATGTACACAGGCGCTGTAGCTGAGGAGTCTTCCAGCACATCAATAAGATATTCAAGCCTTGTAAAGTGTGTGTTTATTGTTTTGATTATAGTAATATGTTCAAGCATTATCCCATCTTACGAGAGCGGGTATTCACAGGGGGTATTTTGGAAGGGACACAGGGAAAAGGTCGCCTACTACACCTATACATATAAAACGCAGTCGGATGAAAACCTAAAGATAGTACATCCGGACCCAATGATAGTCAGAAAATATGCCCCTATTTTAGAGAGCCGGAAATACAGTGTATTTACGCGCTCTTATTTGCCACCTTTGGATAAACTAACAAGCACTAATTGCACAACCACAGGTTTTTACACAATAAATTCAGTTCAGCCTACTGTCCCTGAGCAACTTTTTACAATAGATGATAAACAGCCGTATCTGTCTATAATAGGGTGGGCCGCTGACGATTTAAAAATTGACACCGCCGGCGGTGTTTATGTGAAAATAGACGATAAATTATTTCCCGCCCTATATGGTTTAGACAGAGTTGATGTTGCCGAGCATCTAAAAAATAATAGCTATAGATATACTGGCTACAACTTAGAGATACCTGTTTCTCTAATCGAAAAAGGAACTCACAAACTATCCGTTTTAGTTTTGACAAATGATAGAAAACACTATTTTGTCCCAAGTGTTGAAGTCATCGTTAATCGGGCATGATTATGGAAAATACTCCGGCGACTCGTTATGTGGGTATAGATTATTTAAGGGCTTTCTTCTCAATCTGCGTTGTGGTATGGCACGAAAATGGATTTACCCAGCCTGATATTAAAAACTATGGGGAATTCTCAGGACATACCTTTAGCGTTTCTGATTTCATGAATTACCACGTCTTATTAGCCGCCGTGCCTTCATTTTTTCTTATCGCATCATTTTTATATATTGCCAAAAACAGGACTACGGCATATCTGAAACAGAGGGTATATAACCTTTGCTTATTGGCTTTATTTTGGATGGTATTACTAACAATTTATGCGTATAATTACAATGGGTTGTATGCGCTGGCACCTAAATCTGTGGGGGATGCGCTTGTCATATTTCTAACGGCTGGCAGCACACCGTATTATTTTTTTATAAGTCTTTGTTTTGTTACAATCCTGACTCACTTTGCAAATAAATTATCTACTCGTGCCAACATTATCTTGTTTTTGATTTCCACATGTATATTTGCGCTATCACCTCTTATTGCAATCAAAACAAAATCGTGGTCTTTGACAGTTTTTTGGAATCCCATGAATTTTCTTTCGTATCCTTTTGCGGCGATAGTGATTTATCGTCTTCATAATCAGTTGCTAAAACTTAGAAAACAATACCAGTGGGGCATCTTCATATCCCTGATAGTGATTGCAGCGTTAACTGCCATTGCTGAATGGACATATTATTTGGATCCTATCTTTTTGTGTGGACAGAAGATCGCGTTGCCTGTATATACACGCACGTCTGTCCTGATATCTTCGGTTGCATTTTTGTTAACACCTTTGTTAATCGGGTTTCCATCTAATCCTATTATCAGTTTCATGTCAAAATACTCTCTGGCATTATACTGTTTACACGCGTTTTCTTTTCGTATTTTTTATAATCCCGCGCACTTTCCCGCTTTAAGTAAATCAATATGGATTGTAATCACGCTTTCCATTGGACTCAGTTATATACTGGCCATTGCACTAAGGGTATTTATAAGGGATAAATATATTTTAACCATTAATAACAACAGCTCATAATGGCGGCGCGTGCCGCCATATAACCGGGCAGGTAAGGAGATAGCGACTTGATCAGATGCACAAGGTGTAATTACACGATGACAGAAGAGACAAACGAGGGAGGCCGCACAACAAGGCTTCTTTGTGGTGGTTGTGGCCATGAGATAGCGCTGTCTGGTGGGCTGCTTTCATTGCACCCTGTATTACCAACAGCCACCGGCAGCGGCATAGACGAGACACTTAATGAGTACTACTCTAAGAATGAGGAGAAGCACTTCTGGTTTGCTACGAGAAGGGATTTCATAAAGACAGTCTGTGATATGTACATCAAACATACCGACAAGATAATAGAAATCGGAGCCGCAACTGGTTATATCACGAGACATTTGATATCCGAGGGTTATAAGAATATCTCAATTGGAGATATCAATTCAGACAGCTTCAAATACAGCGGCGACGAGGGAATCATCAACAGATACCAGTTTGACCTCACAAGAGCACCCTTTGTCGGGCATTTCGACGCGGTCTTTATGTTCGATGTCCTGGAACATATAGACGACGCTGAGCTCTCTGTAAAAAAGGCCTGCGAAATGCTAACCCCACAGGGGAGAATTGTTATAACCGTGCCGGCTCACATGTGGCTATGGAGCAAACATGACACCCTTGTATCCCATAAGAAAAGGTATGAACTTGATCAGGTGGTGCAACTTCTCAGGCGTAACGGTTTTAAGATATTGAAGGCCACCGCTTTCTTTGCCTCTATACTGCCTCTTTTGTATCTCAGGAAATATGTGGATAGAGACACTGGGCATGTCTCTAAGTCCGATGTTGCGTATAGATTTAGGGTAAACCCTATTGTAAACCGATTGCTTGATAAAATACTTCATGTGGAGTGTAAATTATTGGACGGAATCTCGCTGAAATATGGCGGCAGCCTGATTGTGGTGGGGGAGAAACTCAAATAGGCGGGCACACAAGTATTTAATAGCATTTAACCGGCAATTGGAATGTAGACTTATGTAGCGTGATTGTGATAAATTATATACATGTTGTTGCATGGTTTTCCATTTGGAAGATATATATTAAAAGGGACCGCATTTGGAAGGAGGTTACATAATGACGCAGAAAGATACACTATGTAAACGGTTGGCCGCAAGAGCTTGTGAAGCCGCGCCTTTTGCCAACATGTCATTTGCCGCGATATTAACGTTGGTAGTTTACCTTGTTTTGTCCCAGATCGGCCCGAACGTTGGCCTGGAAGCCGCCACAATCACCGAGTATAGTATGCCCCTTTCGTCGTCCACATCCCCGTATGGCATAACAAAGGGACCGGACGGCAATCTCTGGTTTACAGAGTATTACGGGAATAAGATAGCGAAGGTAACCACGTCAGGCGTTATTACCGAGTATCCCTTACCCAAGTCCAATAGCACCCCTATTAATATAACAAACGGGCCGGACGGCAATCTCTGGTTTACAGAAAACGATGGCAACAATATAGGCAAGATAACTACATCAGGCGTTATCACAGAATATGCGCTACCCACGAGTTTTCAACGGCTTACCGGAATCACGGCAGGACCGGACGGCAATCTCTGGTTTGCCGCGTCTGGCCTCGGCAAGATAGGCAAGATTACCACCTCTGGAGTTATCACCGAGTACTCCCTGTCTTCGGCCAATAGCAGTCCTAACGGGATAGTTGCAGGGCCTGACGGCAACCTCTGGTTTGCCGAAGAGTATGTCAACAAGATAGGCAAGATTACCACCTCCGGCACTATTACTGAGTACACCCTGCCCGTTTCCAGTGGCGCTCCAAATGGGATTGTAGTGGGCAGCGATGGCAACCTCTGGTTCACCGATTGGATGAACGACGCCGTATGGAAGTTAACGACATCTGGTGTTTTTACAGAATATGTCTTACCCAATCCCGGTGCTCTCAACGCGCCCCATGGTATTACACTGGGGCCTGACGGAAATCTCTGGCTTGTCGAAACAAGTACTAACAGAATAGCAAAGATAACCACATCCGGGGCTATTACCAGCTATTCCATAACCACCAGCGGGGCATATCCCTGGGGCATAACGCTTGGGCCGGATGGCAATATCTGGTTTACTGAATCGGGTACCAACAATATAGGCAAAATGACCACATCCGGGGCTATTACCGAATATCCCATTGCTAAAGTCGGAGGCGCACCCTATAACATCGCAAAAGGGCCGGACGGCAATCTCTGGTTTGTCGAAACAAATGGCAACAATGTAGGAAAGATAACCACATCAGGGGTTATTACCGAATATCCGATAACCACGCGTGGGTCTCTCCCCTGGGGTATAGCGGCAGGGCCGGACGGTAATCTCTGGTTTACTGAATCTGATGTCAGCAAGATAGGCAAGATAACCACTTCGGGGGTTATTAAAGAATATACCCTGCCCGGCGCATCGTTTACGTCAGTGACAAGGGTTTGGCCTAACAATATCGTGGCAGGGCCGGACGGTAATCTCTGGTTTACAGAAACGGGCTCCAGCAAGATAGGCAAGATAAGTACGACGGGGGCCATTACCGAGTACACGGTGTCCCCGACGGGGCTTCCTGACGGCATTACAGTCGGGCCTGACGGCAACCTCTGGTTTACCGACCCGTTTAACGATAAAATAGGCAAGATAAGTACAACGGGGGCTGTTGCCGAGTATTCCCTGACCTCCGGCAGTTATCCCGCAGGAATTACATCAGGGCCGGACGGTAATCTCTGGTTTACCGAATCGTCCCGGAACAATATAGGCAAGATGACCACCGCAGGGGTTGTTACTGAATATGCCGTGCCTCAGGGGGGTTATCCCGCAGGAATTACATCAGGGCCGGACGGTAATCTCTGGTTTGTTGAGACAGGCGGCGATAATACTCAGACGGGCGGCAACAATATTGGGAGGATAACGACGGGCGGGGTCATTACCGAGTATCCCATCCCCACATTGGGAAGCTGGTCTACGTACATTGCCCTTGGGCCGGACGGTAATCTCTGGTTTACCGAATATAGCGGTAATAAGATAGGGAAGTTGGCCATCGGCGCGGCATCACCAACGACAACAACGGTAAGTTCATCACTGAATCCCTCGACATACGGCACGGCAGTAACACTGACCGCGACAGTTACCGGTAAATCTCCCACGGGTACGGTTTCATTCAAGTATGACTGGGGAAAGATTGGCACCGCCACACTTAACAGCAGCGGACAGGCCTCGTTTACAACGACAACACTTTCGTCAGGTGACCACCTCGTGTCGGCCATATATGGTGGGGACGCCACAAATGACGCCTCAACCTCAGCAACCATTTATCAAACAGTTCACACCGGACAAGGGGGAACTGTGGCAGTCAGCAAAACCGGACAAGGCACTATAACAAGCTACACTTCAACAAGCACAGCGGGAATAAACTGCGGCTCCACATGCTCGGCCTCCTTCACTGACGGCACCTATTTAATATTAACCGCGACTCCCGCATCTGGTTACACCTTTTCAAGCTGGTCGGGATGTGACTACACCTCGCAAAGCATATGCGGTGTAACCGCGTCTTCCACTAAGACTGTACAAGTCGCTGCCACTTTCACGGATACTGATTCTCAAAGTGCCACGACATACATTAACAGTCTCGCTAGTCAATACTCGTCGTATTTTGGCACAAAATCAGGGAGCCTTAGCTCGGGTACCAGCTCAAGCGGCACATACTACGCCCAGTGGTATACCAACGGCAACGCCCTTGTTGCATGGTATGACGGTAACTTGTATTACTTAATCAGCGGCGCCGTCGGCTCCACCGGCATCCAGTGGCGCACTGACCTAAGCAAGGCCTCGGCCATGATAAACTCAATCTACCTTTCATACTCCACCTTGTTCACCTTTCCATCGGGCGGTATAACAGCAACCACCGACGCTTACGGCACAAACTATGTCCAGTGGTACGCTAACACGACCGCTATTTTGGCATGGGATGACGGGTCTGTGTATGTCTACTACAACGGAGCGTGGACGAAGTCCGTATTTACATGGAAATAGCGGCGCAATTGATGTCACAGCGTTTTGAGAAGACCTGAATTACTAATGTAGGGGGGCGCATATGCCCCCCACCTAACTACGGAGGAGATTGCCTGAACTGCGTTATTTAATAAGGAATTTAAACATTACACCCATGGCGGCTATCAGTATGCCGATTTGTGTTGCCCAAAAAGCCAACATCCACTTGATTGAATCTGTTTTGGACTTCTCTATCTCTGTTTTTAAATTGGCAATGTCTTCTTTCGTGGCCATGTCTTTTATGTCAGTCTTTGTGGCCATGTCTTTTATGTCGGACTTTGTAACCATGTCTTTTATGTCAGTCTTTGTGGCCATGTCTTTTATGTCGGACTTTGTAACCATGTCTTTTATGTCGGACTTTGTGGCCATGTCTTTTGTGTCGGACTTTGTAACCATGTCTTTTATGTCGGACTTTGTGGCCATGTCTTTTGTGTCGGACTTTGTAACCATGTCTTTTATGTCGGACTTTGTAACCATGTCTCGCCGGAGAACCGTAACCATCTCATTTAAGTCAGATTTGGTCGCCAAATCACTGCGCGTATCAAGGCTTACTTCGCTGAATACAGCAAGAAGCGCGTCAACGCCGTCTTCGCCCAGTTTTTCTCTTAACACCCTTGGTATAGTCATCACACTCATGCCTTTACAATACCACAACAAAAAAATATTTACAACACCATCCACCTTATTACCTTGTCCAGTTTTTGGGGGGCGTATCATACCCGATATGAAATATGTTAAAATGAGGCAGCATGCAAACGAAATTCTTAGATAGGGGGGTTATCATGTGTCAAAATCAGGGGAGATGATTTCAGGAATGCGAGTAAGAGATGGGGCTGGTTTTACGTTAATCGAGCTTCTGATTGTTATAGCAATAATTGGTATATTGACTGCTATCGCGGTGCCGGCGTTTATGGGGCAGCGGGAAAAATCGAAGGTGAGGGCAACTGAGTCAAGCGCCAAGGGCGCGGTTGCGGACTTACAAGCATATCTTGATGCTTACGTGGCCGGAGACCCTATTGTCACAAATAATGATATACTAGGCGGACCAGGCGCAAAAGGATGCTATGAGTTCACTAACGCTATTACCACGGGTAAAACTTGTTTAGCCATCTTCAATCAGCAAGCCAGCGTGTACCAATACCCCACATACCCGGACGGTCTGTCAGAAATTCTCACCCTCTTTGTGGGTACCCGTACATTGAGTGGAGACAAGAGCGCGTATACTGGTCTTCCCTTGTTCGTAATGGCATCTCCAACTGACGGACAGGTTCTTTTAAGTCCATCAGGAAGTAACTCTGTTTATATCCTTGCCTATGCCTCAAACTTAACAGCGCCAGTACTCAGCCAATTAGTAGTCAGCCGATAATTAATAAAATGGGGCATATGTCCTTTTGGTTGACATTAGTGATATGGTAAAATAGGAGACGGTGTGCTGGAGTGCAGGGGGATTATACTACCGGCAATGGAGGGGTTAGTATGTGCCTGGGCGAGCAATTTGGGGACGATTTGGACGAGGGGCCAGATGGCGAGGAACAGTCTTCACCGGAGGACAGGGACATAAACGATATAAAATACCTGCTTTTAACCGGTAAGGGCAAAAAAAGGGATATACGGAGGATTATTTTATGCGGCGGCATCATTTAACCAGGCATCATCAGAGCAGATGGCCGGATTCACCGGAGCACCCACCAAAGGCTGCGAGGTTGATGTGGAAATAAAATTTAAAAAACTATTCCCGTCAGCAAAACAACCGCGCCGCGCATACGACACAGACGCAGGGTTTGACTTATTCAGCGTTGAGGATTGTATAGTTAATAAAAACGGCATTACCGTTATTCCTACCGGCATTGCCGTAGAGATACCACCCGGCTATGAAATGCAGATACGTCCGCGGTCAGGGCTGGCGGCTTTATATGGTTTTGTGGTAGTTAATTCGCCCGGGACTATTGACTCCGGCTATCGCGGCGAAATCAAGGTTATCGCGTGTTTGGTCGGCAGCAATGAATCCCTTCATGTCCACAAAGGAGAGGGTATAGCACAGGCCGTTATATACAAACTGCCCGACGTTTCTTTTGTGGAAGTGGAGACCTTAAGCGATTCAGCCAGAGGAACGAAAGGTATGGGAAGTACAGGCTGACGGGCCAGTCAGGGAGGCTGTGATTATGTCTATGACAGCCATGATATTATCCTTCATAACGGGGGCAGTATCGTTTGTATGGCTTAACGTAGTGTTTACAAGAAATGGATTGAGCAGAGGGCTTGCCATGTTTTTATCGTCCACCGTTGGCAGCCTTGTATCAGGCGTCGTGTATTACGCGGCAGACGCGTTATTTTAACAAAGCAGTGGTTGCGGCATGTTGTCCCGAACAGTCCCCGACTTGCGGGTATCGCCCGTGCTATGATACCATCTTTACTCTATGAAGAGCGCGTTTGTCATATCCGCCCTGCAAAGCGGCGCGGGGAAGACCACGGCGGCCCTGGCGCTGATGGCCGCCCTCACGCGCATGGGCCGTCGCGTGCAACCGTTTAAGACAGGCCCGGACTTCATTGACCCTGGCCTGCACCGCGCCCTAACCGGCGTGCCGTCGTGGAATCTTGACAGGTGGATGTGCGGCGATGACTACGTCAGACATCTGTTTGCCGCGAAATCAAACGCTACTGACGTATGTATCATAGAGGGGGCGATGGGACTATTTGACGGAGGGGCGGCTTCGGCGGCCGAAACCGCAAAATTCCTCTCCCTTGCGGTGGTTATTGCCCTTGACGTAAGGGGTACCGCCGAGACCGCTGCCGCCCTGGTCAAAGGAATCGAGGCCTTCGACCCCGAACTGACGCTGGCCGGTGTAATTCTCAACAGGACAGGAAGCGACAGACACTACCGCAGGGTCAAACAGGCCATAGAGGCGCACTGCAGGTGCAAGGTGCTTGGATTTCTCCCTGCTGAGCCGCAGATACGCATACCTGAGCGCCACCTCGGCCTGTACACGGCTGAGGACGGTGTGATAAACGCTGAATTCGCTCAAAAACTTGCCTCTGCCGCCCACACCGGTATCCACATCGAAGAACTTCTCATGGCCTCGGCCATTAATAGTCCGCCTGTTTATATACCCGCGCCATCTCCGCCGCCACACCCCAACGCCCCGCGCATAGGTGTGGCCCGTGACAGCGCCTTCTGTTTTTATTACGAAGACAACCTCGATTACCTCTGTGCCGCCGGGGCAGAGATAGTCTTTTTCAGCCCTATAAACGACGACAAAATCCCCAATGGCGTAGGGACGGTCTATCTCGGCGGCGGCTACCCTGAACTCTACGCTGAAAGGCTCTCCTCAAACCGGAACATGCTTCGCTCAATGAGAGACTTCGCCCTCAGAGGGGGGGCAATCTACGCCGAGTGCGGTGGGTTTATGTATCTTACCCAAGGCATTGTTGACCTCAACGGGCATATCTTCCCGATGGCCGGCATATTTCCCGTAAAGACGAAAATGGCAAAGAAAAGGGTTAAACTAGGCTATAGAGAGGTGACGCTCACATCAGATTCAATACTGGGAAAAAAAGGTGCCAAACTCAGAGGACACGAGTTCCATTATTCAGAAATGGAGGATATGCCACCCTCTGTGGAAACCATATACGATAGCCACGAGGGAACAACTGGCTACAGGATAAAAAACTGCACAGCCGGCTATGTACATCTGCACTTTGCGAGTAATCCGCAAATAGCCGGGTCTCTTTATTTAGCCGCGGCCACAGGGGTTACCGCCGTTACCTGAGCCGGGGCCTGAACAGGGGCTTGGGCAGACTGCGGCGACTTCTGCTTCAGTCCTTCGGGGTAATAGTTATTCTGAGGATTCCAGAGCATCCAACCGTTGGAGCCAAACTGTTCGGCGGCTTTTATCTGTTCTCTGACTGGCTCTCCCTTGAAGAATCTCCTGTCGTAGGCGTAATCTCTAAAGGCCTGTATCCAGGGCCTGAAGCGATTGGTGGCCAGTTGAGTGCGCTCTTGCGCCCTCTTAAGGGATAGATAGACTATTTTATTAGGATTCTGGACAGGATTCCTATAGCCAGGGATTCCAAACTGAAACCCTGATGGGTAGAGCATTGGTGACAGGTAGTCGGGGACGCCGGCGAGGTTCTCAATTTTTTGGCCGATTTGCGTATCGTCAAGATTCCAGCACGCATATCCGAATATGTCCGCGCCAAGATACACGTTATATGGGGCAAGTCTCCTTTTGGCCTCCTGAAGAAAACCGGTGACCGCCTTTACCCTGGCCTCCTCAGTGCTTGGTTTGGAAAACTTGGGTTTCAACGAATCGGGAAACCTCACATAATCAAACTGTATCTCGTCAAATCCGCTTTGGGCGGCCTCAACGGCTATATCAATATTGTAGTCCCACACCTCTTTTCTGAAAGGGTCAACCCATGCTAGTTTCTCTCTGTCGCGCCAGAGGTCTCCGCCCTGTGTCTTTACAGCGAGTTCATGCCTTGCCTGGGCCAGCGGGTTGTCCTTAAAAACAACTATGCGCGCAATTAGATATATGCCTTTATCCCTGAAAGTCTTTACCATTTCTTTAAGGTCTTTAACAAGAATAACCTTCTGCCCGCCGATTTCAGCGGCAAGCGGAATGGCGCTCTTGTAGTTCAGCACACCCCAGTCGGTCTTTACGTCAATTACAAGGGCATTGATTTCTGTATCTTCTATTAGCTTAAGGGCGGCGTTTCGCAGTTTCTTGCTGGCCGCTCCATACATGGATAAATAGAGGGCCTTAGGGACAAAGGGCCTTAAGGGTATCTCGATTGCGGTGGCACCCTGCGAAGGGACACCCTCGCCCCTCATGTACCCTGGAGACTTCGCCAATATTTTACTTGCCGGAGCCTTAACACTGACAACGCCAGCCTCGTTTGTCAGAAGTGTCGTGGTGTTGTCCACAAGCACCGAGGCATTAATTATTGGTTTCTTCGACACGGAATCTACAACTTTTACGTCCAGCGCATACGCGTCGTTAAACAAAAGCACCATGACAAACAGGACTGCCGCAGAATATTTAGCTATTGATCTCATACAATTTTCACCCTCTGTTTTATTTAAAATTTTAGTCAATTCCCTGTTAACAATCTCTCAAATGACTTCCCCTGGTTCGCATTTTCAAGAAGGAAGCGTGGCAGCGACATCACATTGTCGCCACTTCTGACCGGGCGCCTCTCAATAGAAAACGCGGCCACGTATCCCGCCTCAGACGCCTTGCCCGACAGGTAGTCGTCGTATATCCCGAACGGCCACGCGAGCAGGTCTATTTTTGTGCCAAACTCCTTTTCGAGCTTATCCTTAGATTTCTTTAACTGAGTCTCTACGAGTTTTTCATATTCCTTCTGGTCAAGCTTCTTTTTTTCCCTCTTGAAATTTGGATGCCAGTACGTATGGGATTGAAGGTCGAAAAGGCCAGTCTCTTTCAGCTCTTTGAGCTGGTTCCATGTCATAGCGTACGAGGCGTTTGAGATCGCGGAAGGGTAGATGAAAAGGGTAACAGGTATCTGGTATTTCCTTACAAGGGGAAGCATATCGGTGTGGATGGATTTATGGCCGTCATCCGCGACAATAACCACACTGTGCGGTGGAAGGGGTTTATTGTTTTTCAGGCAGTCAATAACCTGCCTTAGCGGGATTACCGTGTAGCCGTTTTGCTTGAGATATTTTAAGTGCGATTCAAAAACAGGCGTCGTTATAGTCATACTGTCAGCAACAGTTGGCCCAAGCCGGTGATAAAGCAATATTGGAACCCCCGTCCCCGATGTAGCGGCTTTGTCCGCGGAGGCCGCTGCAAAAGAGCCGGTAATAAACAAAAAAACAACCGCCATTAAGACAATTTTCGTGCTAATTCTCGTGTATCTCATATCAAACCCCCTCCTCAACATAACCCCGTTATCTTATACAATATTTACAAATTCTGCAAGCTATTTGTTTTAGGCGTAAAAATATTTCTGATATATGTATCGAGAATTGTCTTCCCCGGGGGTTTTTCAAAACCGGAAGACGCACAAATCTCTTTACGCAAAGGCATTTTAATTAAAAGTAGTCGCGTACCAGCTCGCTTAGGGATTTCTCAAGGACGGCGTCTTCAGCTTTGCTTGTCTTGTCGTATAGTTCGACTGATAGACCTATGAAGACTTCCAACAGCTTAGGGTCAAAGTGTTTCCCTGAACCTTCTTTTAGTATCTCTATGGATTTTTCATAAGAGTACGGCTCTTTATAAGGGCGTTTCGACGTGAGGGCGTCAAACACATCGGCTATCGAAAATATTCTTGCGTTAATTGGTATGTCTTCCCCTGCAAGCCGCCCCAAATAGCCATTTCCGTCATATCTCTCGTGATGATATACCACCACGGCAACCGCGTCTGTGAGCCACGCGTGTCTTCCCACTATATCTACGCCGTGAAGGACGTGGGTTTTCATCTGGTCGAACTCCTCTTCGGTGAGATTGCCTGGTTTTAGCAAAATATTGTCTGATATAGCAATTTTCCCTATATCGTGGAGAAATGAACCCATTATCAGGCTTCGCATTTCGTCTTCTTTTAGGCTCAGGGCGGCACCAAGCGTGACGGCGTAAATCGTAACCCGATAGTTGTGGCTGTTTGTGTCGCTGTCTCTTTTAGCAATGGCGCTGCCTAGTGACTCAAGCATCCCGATGTTGGCGTCTGACAGGTCGCCCGTGAGTTTTATCAAATCCTTATTCATCGCCATGACTATCGGATAAAAGATAATCGCCGTTACAAAAACTGCCAAAACTACTATGAGTAAAGACCCTGTGAGCAGATTCCTAATATCTTTCATTGTATGGTCATCCGCGCGATACACGCCCTCGAAATAACCGTATTTCTTGTTATCATCGTCAAACAGCGGCACAACGAACTGTAAGAAGATTCGACCGCCTATGAAAAACTTGTTATAGGTGACATTGTCGGTAAACAAATACGAGTGGTCTTTCGATTCGATGTATTTCTCGCTCTTTTCTATTGCATCGGCGTCTTTAGAGGAGACTTCGTAGAGCTTTTCACGTTTGGCGTTGTAGAGTTCGACGGCGATGAAATGGGCCATTTCGATGTGTCGGTTGAGTTTTTTGATCATTGTGTCACGCTCTTGTTCGGTTGCGTTCAGTGAAAAATACTGTTTATCATGTAATAGCGGTTTAGATTCGGCTAAGGCAAGGTCTTCAACGAAATCGCCAATCTCTTCAAGCTTGACAAAAAATACCACCACCCCTAACACAACAGACAACACAATCCAGCCCAGAAACAGACGCGCTATCAGCTTTCTGTGTATATTTCTTGTTACTACCATCTATTCGTAATATCCGGGCATATGCCCTCAGGGTACATCCTGTTTGTTAAAATCCCTTATCACTATGAGACCGGCCGGAATAAACACAACCGCAAGAGGAACCAAAAATAATCTTGTCTCGCTCGTTGAACCAAAGAAAAACATCAAAACAGTCCACGGCAAGACAATGAAATACAGACATTTGGCAAGAAAATCCGGCCATAATATTATAAAAAACACCGCACACAGCAAGATGTGAAACATCTCTGCCAGTCCTTTCCATGTCCAATCATTTATAAAATTCAAATATGCCAGCATAAATCCCGGCATAATCGGCCCATAGCCGCTGTCCACATAGCTTGACAAACCCAGCACCAGTCTCAACCCAACATACACAAACACCCATGTGGACATCGTGATGGCAAGATAAAGAATATTGCGCCTCTTCTGTTCCTTAAAGTTATCCATACACAAGAGCATCAACGGGATGAAAATTGATGTCTCCCTGTTTAGCGCGGCGAAGAGCGTCAACGGCACTAAATACACCAGTTTATCTTTTCTTATCCACAAGGAGGCCAGCAGATAAAATATTACGTCCGTGTAGGTATAAGCCGACAGCGAGGAGTGATGATACGAATGGCTTATCCCCCATGCAAGCATAATTAAGCCCATTATTGCGTAATTGCGGCTGAGGCCAAACGTCCTGTAATAGAGAAAGGCCAGCCAAAAAATGATTACATTTTGAACGATTCTGAAAGTCAGCCACGAAAGCCAGTGGTCAAGGCGCAGGTTTGCGCTTTGAGCCTTGAAAACATTGGGCACGTTGATATACTTATCGGCCAACGGCCTGAAGGGCTGTCTCCAAAGTTCATATACCCACTGCGTAAGTATTCTGTACCTATAGGGTATTGGAGCAGTCCCATTTATAATTACACTATGTCTGTTTTGTTCCTCAGTGGATAAGTAGTCGCCACCGTAATCGTAAACAGACTTGAACTGCGTATAAATCGTATATAACGACAGCGCTATCACTATGGAAATAATTGTGCCGTTTACGGTATTGCTATTCACACTATTCTGTTCAATAGATAAAGCATATGAGAAATTACGGGTGAAGGGGGGTTACCCCCCTTCGTCTTTAAGGTCATCTCCTTGCCTTCTTATGTGCTTCCTTTATCGTTGACAGTAATTTATTTATATCTACGGGTTTCTCGAAATATGCAAACGCCCCAAGTTCGGCGGCCATCTCCCTGTCTTCGTCTGTGCCGTGTCCTGTGAGGATTATTACCTCCACGCGGGGATTTTTTTGCTTTATCACCCTTAGCACGTCAAGGCCGCTTATCCCGTCCATTTTCAAATCGAGGACCAGAACCTCCGGCATCTCCTCATCAATGAAGCTGAGCGCGTCCTCTCCACTGAACACCGCGGCGGTTCCTATATCGCGCAGTTGCAATCTGTTCGAGAGAGTCAGGGCAAAATCCTTCTCATCATCAACAACAAGTACCTTTGATGGCAGCTCAAAGTCATATTTTCTGTATATCTCATCGTTAAAATCAGGTCCCGGCACAACACTAACCGCCCCTACACCCTCAACGGCTACGGCGATGCCGATTAACTCCGCCTCAAGTTTTTTCAACCGCATAGTATATTTATTAACAACGATAGAGAGAGCGCCGTCCTTTGAGGTTACTGTTACGTCGTGGCCCTCTTCAATGAGGCGCAGCTTCACCTTGGAGGCCAGCTTAAAGTCAGTCATCGCAGAGGATTGCCCTGAGGCGTTGTTTATGGCAATCTTCTCAGCGTTTTCCATTATCAGCGACAATGCCTGCTCAGTGGATACCTTATCCGTTGGGATTAAGATGTCATACAGGCTGCTGTCCCAGGGTGATTTTCTGGATAGGAATTGAGTAAGGGTGTTGAGTTCATTATCAAGGGTTTGAATCTTTAATGAGGCATCCTTTTCCGAAAGGCTCTCTGCTTTTGCCGCTTCAAGTCTCCTGTTTTGTATATCAGAGATAGTGCATACGCGCAGGACATGATAGATGTTAAAGGGAATCAAATGGGCTGAGAAACCCTCGTATATGACCATATCGTCAGGAAGAGATTCAGAGAGCGCTATCTGAATATAAGTCAGGAGTCTTTGTTTTTCGTGGGTAAAGTTATTAAATACCGACTGCTTATGGTACAGCGCCCTGATGAGCTTTGCCACCGGAACGTTAAACTGCCTGGATGCCCGTTCGATGACGGTGCTCTCCGCTAAATAAGCGTAACCACCTCGCTCAGCGAGTTTTCTCTCAAAACCCCCGCTTAAAGAATACGCACCTTTGAATAACGCTATAATCGCCATATATAGTTCATCCGACAGCTCCCACTTTCCAGCCGCCGTCAAGCATTATAATACTTTACGGGGTAATTTAAAGTCAACTAATAATGAGCCACGGCAATCTTGTCAGATGCCTATGATTGTTTTTAATTCCCTGATGGCATTGCTGATAGCCCCGGAGTTTCTTTGATAGAGTTCACTGGCCCTTTTGCCCATTTCAACCCTCTTTGCCTCGTTTGAAAGCAGCTCGAAAAGCACCTCATAAAGCCTCCCCGCATCAGTGGCAACGGCGGCATGGGCGGCTATAAATTCCCCCACCATCGGGAAGTTCTCCATATGAGGGCCGCACACTATGGGCTTTCCCCAGAAAGCCGGCTCAAGCAGGTTGTGCCCACCCCTTGGCACAAAACTCCCGCCCATTACACACACATCGCCCACCCCGTAAACCGACGCCAGCTCCCCTATTGTGTCAAGGAGAACAAAAGACGCTGGTGCATCGGTTATCTCGCTTCGCCTTACAAACGGTATATCAAGCGATTTCAATATCGCGCCAGCCTCATCAAACCGTCTCGGATGCCGGGGGGCTAACACCACCGAAAGTCCCCCTATACTGGCCATAAGCCTCTTTACCGCGCTTAACACAATGGCCTCTTCCTTTTCGTGCGTGCTGCCGATTATAAGCACAGGATGTGAAAGCCTCAACGCCCACGGCGGGATTACTGGCGACGGCGCGGTGTCGAACTTGAAATTCCCCAGTGTCTTTACTGACGCCTTGTCTGCCCCCATTGCTATGATTCGCTCTGAGTATTGCGCGCTCTGCATACCAAAAAGTGTTACAGTACGCAAAACCCCTTTCATAAAAAATCTGATTTTCTTATAGCCCTCAAAGGACTTTTCAGATATGCGGCCATTTAGTATCACAACAGGAATGTTTTCCCGTCGCATCTCCTTAAAAATGCACGGCCACAACTCGGTCTCCATGACGATAAATACGGCCGGATTTATTGCCTTAATTGCCCGCCTTACCGCAGACAGCGTGTCAAACGGCACATAGATAACCTCTACGCCATCGGGGAGTTTCTCCTTTGCCGTCTGGCGACCGGTGTCGGTCACTGTTGAAAGGATGATATTGGGGGTTATCTCAGCAATGATACGGCGTATCAGCGAAATGGCCGTTATGGTCTCCCCCACAGATACCGCGTGAATCCAAACCGTGGGTGTTTTATCAGATGGGGCGGCTTTTCTTGACAAGACAACAGGATACCGGCCAGTCCTCTCCAAAAACCAGCTTCGCCTTAATCCCTTAGGCCTCTTGAAATACTCAACCGGCACTATCACTAAGAGGGCAAGAAAATATAATACGCGGTAGATAAAGAACATTGCTTTATGCAATTAAATCCGCAATCAGCTCGGCTACCCGGTTTGTCGGATTTTTCTGGTCGAAAATCTCCCTCAGGCGTTTAAATTTTTCAAGCGTCTCGTTTCGCAAATCATCATCTTCATACAGTTTTATTAACTCATCCGCCACAGCCTCAGGGACGGCCATCTCCTGAATAAGTTCCTTCACCACGGGGGCGTCGTAAATCAGATTAACGAGATTTATGTATTTCACATCAATTATCCTTTTAATTATATTATAGTCCAGAGCGGCCATCTTATATATTACCACAATCGGCACACCGATGAGCGCGGCCTGAAACGCCGCTGTCCCGGATTTCACTACGGCCAGATCACATACCGACAGCACCTCAACCGCCCGTCCATCGGCAAGTTTTACGTCCAGAGCCGCTAACTCCACAAACATCTGGCCAAACCCGCCAATTGCCAGATTTGGGGCAATCGGCATGATGTATTGGAACTCAGGGTGGCGCGATTTCAGTATTTTTATGGTATCTATAAGCACG
>JADFYL010000105.1 GCA_015233045.1 Nitrospirota bacterium
TATCGTGGAAGACGACACCGCGCTGCGAAAGCAGGTTTGCTTTGCCGTCGAAAAGTACTACACCGTTTACGAGGCACAAAATCGGAAAGAGGCGATTCGCATTCTCAAAAACGCGGACATATCTGTGGCAATCCTTGACCTTGGGCTTCCTCCGGCGTCAAACGCGCCCGACGAGGGTCTGAAGATTATAGACTATATCATGGAGAACACCGAGACAAAGATCCTTGTCCTTACAGGGCAGGACAGCGAAGACGTGACGGCGGCCTCAATAAGGCGAGGGGTTTTTGACTATATAGCGAAGCCCGTCAACATGGAAAAAGTAATTTACGCCATTGAAAGGGCGGTTCTTTTCAGGGAATCCGAACAAAAAATCGGTGAAGAGGGTGTAAAGCAGATACACGTCAGCGCCAAACTTGGCGATGGCCTGCAGTCAATCAGAGAGGAGGCCGAGAGGAAGCTAATCCGCAAGGTGCTCCTTGAGAACAACTACAATATCTACAAGTCTGCCAAGATAATAGGCATAAGGCGTGAGAACCTCTACTATTTCATCAAGAAGTTCGGCTGGAAAATAATGAGGAATGTCGTTTAGGGGAAACCCTGCCGTCTTCGTCTGTGCGGTAGCAGCCGCGTTTGCGGCTGCCGTGTGCGCGGTGTCTTATTTGAGGGTGGTGAGGGCAAACAGGTTCGCTCGTGTCATCCTTGATCTATCGGAATTGAATGAGCGCGTGCGGTATGACGCGGACGTGTTCTTGTCGGAGATTCCCGCTTATCTTAAAAAAATTCGGGTCAGGGACTTTGCTTACAGCGTCTGCCACGGGGAGACGAGTTTTAAGAAAGAACTGTCAAGCGCTGGCGTCTCTATCATCAAATCCTGTGATGACGGGGACTTAAGGGTATCCTTTACGCTTGTACCGCCCGCGGTAGCCCTAAAGACACTCTACACATTGGTGCTGGAGCACATTTTTTTGATTATCAGGCAGGACATGCTTGTGAAAATCAGGACGCTTAATGACGCCTTCACAAACGTCTTAAAGGTTCAGGTCTTCGTGCAGCATGACATCAAGAACATCGCGCAGTTTATCCAGACGTCTTACTATAACCTTCAAAACCTCACGAACGAGGCCGATGAACTACGATATGTGAGGTATTTAAAGGACTCCTACGCCCCACTGATGTTAAAGGCGAATAAGATAATAAACACGCTGAATCTAAAGCCCTCTGATAAGCCGCCTGCTATGATGACAATCAAAATTGAGGATGTGCTGCAACAGTTGATAAGCCTGTACCATTTACCATGTGAAGTCAGGGGGAAGGGATCGGTTTACGCCAACGAGGGGACGATTTTTTTGATCTTCGACAATTTAGTAAAGAACATGTATGATAAATACCTTGAAGAGGAGTTGGAATTATTGATAGAGATAGCTGACGAGCCTGACAAGATAAAGGTTTCAGCCTTTGATTCCGGCAGCCCTATTGCGGATGTTGAAAGGATATTCGAGCCGTTTTATTCCACAAAGTCCGGGGGCAGTGGCGTCGGGCTGTTTCAGGTCAGGGCGCATGTCACCAAACTCGGAGGCACGGTAACCGCGCGAAACATTGAAAAGGGCGTCGTATTCGACATAACCCTGCCTAAGAGCTCCCCCGCCCCTGATGGGTAATTATCTGAGCCGACCGTTAACTTATTAATGAGTACGTAAGTATGAAGACATGCTCTCGCACAAAATGGCCTTTCAAGCCGGAATGACGGACTAAGACAAATTCATTGCGATTTAGCGGTTGGCAATGTCATCTTACTAATGTACGCCTTAGTAATGGCCACTAAGCCAGCTAACACGTACTGCATGAGCTTTTGTGGCAGCCGCCGCCGTCACCGCCGCTGTGGACGTGCTTGTCGGTTCCAGACACTCCAAACAGGGACATTTTCTTTTTTACGTTTTTTGAGCCGCAGCTCTCGCACTGCACCACCGTATTGCTATTGACTATCTGCTCAAAATCGCAGTCACATTTATTACATTTATATTCAAAAATCGGCATAATCAGTCCTCCTCGGATGTGTTAGAAAATAAACTCAGGAAAGTTTCATTGCCTCTCTGATACGCTCCATAGTCTTTTCGGCCTCCGCCGCGGCGCGCTTGTTCCCCTCGTTTAGAATGTCGTCAAGCATGGATGGGTTGTTAATCAGCTCCTGCCGCTTGTTCCACAGTGGCTCAAGCTCTTTGAGGATATTCTTAATTAAGATTCGTTTACAGTCAATGCAGCCTATCCCGGCGGTCTTACAGGCAGCCGCCACCTGTTCTATCTCCTCGGCAGATGAAAATATCTTGTGAAGCGCATACACTGGCGACAGCTCAGGGTCGCCCTTGTCTGTCTTTCGCTTTCTTGCCGGGTCGGTCATCATCTGCCTGATCTTTTTGTCTATTACCTCAGGGGCGTCGCTTAGATATACGGCATTGTCGTAGCTCTTTGACATCTTCCTTCCATCAAGGCCAGCCACTTTCGGCGATTCTGTAAGCAGGGCCTCAGGCTCAACAAGTATCCCCTTGCCGTATAGAAATTCAAAACGCCTCGCCATCTCACGCGTCAGCTCAAGGTGCGGGATTTGGTCAACCCCGACGGGGACATACCGCGCCCGGTAAATCAATATATCTGCGGCCTGAAGCACGGGATAGCCAAGAAACCCGTACGTGTTTAAATCCTTGTCTTTTATCTCGGTCTGTTTTTCTTTATACGTCGGCACGCGCTCAAGCCACCCAAGCGGGGTTATCATGCTCAGTAAGAGATGCAATTCGGCGTGCTGCTTCACCCCGGATTGCAAAAATATCGTGCATTTCGACGGGTCAAGCCCTGCCGCGATAAAATTAATGAGCATATCGCGTTTGTAGTTCGCTATCGGCGCGGGATTGGCGTAATTGCTCGTAAGGGCGTGCCAGTCAACTATGCAGTAAAAGCATTCATATATGTCCTGCGCCCGCACCCAGTTCTTTAGCGCCCCTGCGAAATTCCCCAGATGCAGATACCCGCTTGGCTGCATCCCGCTTAACACCCTGTCTTTCATATAACGCTCCTCACATTAAAAACCCCCAAACGGTATAATAAACAGGCTTATCAGAAACTTGATAAACATCTGTATGGGGTATATTATAATCCTCGCCAGTCCGGTCATCCACAGGATTAGTACAATATAAATCCCGTAAGGCTCAAGCCTGCTGAACATGTATGCCTGCCTTGGGGGCAACAGGCTTAGGGCGATTCTGCCCCCATCCAGAGGCGGTATGGGGATTAGATTAAAGGCTGCTATAAAAATATTAAAAGACACGCCGTACTGGAGCATTTGCAGCACCGGCGGGATAATCTTTGATGAAAGCAAATCAGAACCCTCTATAAAGTGCGGCAGCACCTTATAAAGAATAAGCAGCACAAAGAGGCTCACAATCGCAAGGATGATGTTCATAACCGGCCCGGCGGCAGAGACAAGGGCGGAGTCCCTTCTGGGATTTGTAAGATTACGATAATCCACGGGGACGGGCTTGGCAGAGCCGAAGATAAACATCCCATTAGATACGACAAAAAGCACTATTGGCAGTACCACAGTGTTCACCGGGTCTACATGCGCCAGGGGATTAAATGAGAGCCTGCCCATAGAGCGGGCGGTTGGGTCGCCGAGCTTGTCAGCAACCCACCCATGCGCCACCTCGTGAAACGTAATCGCGAAGAGAATCGGTATCGCCGCAACCGTCAAACTCCTCAGTATGTTGACTATATCCAATGGTCAGATTTCACTTAATATCTTGTCTATTATCGTCCTTGCGGCAACGATCGGGTCTATAATGACGCTGTCCATGTCCTTTGCCTCTCTCTTGTTGGTAAGGAACGTTATCCTATCCTGCATCCTTTCTCTGAGATAAGACAGGTAGCGCTTATCTCTTGAGGGTTTGTACTTCTTCTCAAAATCCGCGCCGAAGAGGTCTTTGCCGTTTTTTGGGATCATAAGCCCCTGGAAAGCCTTCCACTCCTTCCATTCGATAGTGCCGCGAATGAGTTCGGTCATGATCTTAAGGGACAGGGCCTTCGGAATATCAGTAAGCTCGTCAGGCGTGCCGAAGGCGTGGGTATTCATTATGTAGCACTCTGTGCCGGACTGAAAGAGCTTGTTAAACTGCTGGCAGTCCCACATCAGGGGATGCACCCTGAAGGGATTTGCAAAAGGCTCAATAACTAGTTTACCGAACTCTCTGGAGTCAACATTCTCCACGCCTTTTGCCCTCATTGTACTGAGAGAGGCGCCCATGGATACCTTAAGCCACGGGTTTTTTATCTTACACACAGGAGGCAGCGACGGGTCTTTTTGTAACCAGATAACCTTGCCAGGCTTTTCGCAGTAATCCGTGTGGTTAAACATATCGCGGGTCTTTATGCAGCGGCCATTTCTGTTGCGTATATCCTCACAGACGAGCTTTACCTGCCCGTCGGGAAGCCTCGTGACGCCGACGTTTTGAGCCGTAAAGAAATACTTGATTATCGGGTCTTCGTACGCCACCGCGTCGGTCTTGTCAAACAGGCTTGGCTCAATAGGAACTGAGAAATTGTTATTTAAATCTATTAGGAACGCGTCGTCGTGGATGACTGTAACAGGCTCATCCGCGTTTAGCGTGCCGTCGTGGTCATGGCTGTTGGTGATGGAGGACTTGCCGCTGCCAGAGAGGCCAAACACCGCAACCGGCAGGTTATTGCCAATCTTTTTAATGCCGCCGTGGCAGGCGACCATGTTCTGCCTTACGCCTATTGCCCAGGCAAGCGTGAGGGTGCCTTTTTTGCGCTCACCGAAGTATCGCAGCCCCAGAATGGCGATACAGTTTTGCATCTCATCAACGATTATCAGCCCGTCGGGAAAGTCAGGGTGTGACCAGTCCGAATCTGCCATGACCATGATGTCCTGCTCATCGAGTTTGCGGGATTTTGCGTATGTGTCTGTCCATGGCGCCATCCACGGGGTGAAGTTAAACGCCCAGTCCAGCATGTTTTTAGCGTCGTTACGCGGACTTACGAGCTGTGCCCTCAGCATGAAATCTGGATGTACGCCAACAATGCCTTCCATAAGAAAAGTCTCTTTTTTGTTGAATTGATAGACGGCCTCACGCAGGATTGTCATGTACTTGTCCTTCTCCGCGCCCATCTCCCTGACAAGTCGCCTGGCCTTTGCTGTCCTTCCAACGATAACGCCATCGTTTGAGACAAGCACCTTCGCATCAGCGGGAAGTCCATAGACCTCCGGTTTATACATAGGCTCTGTGGTTACAATAACCTCAGGCTGCTTGATTGAATACTCGTAGAGCTCCCTCATGTTGGTCTTTTTTACGGAATTAGCATACATCGCGCTTTCAATTATTGCTCTCCACGGTGAGCCGGGTATCTTGTGTACACTTGCCATAGTTTTATACTCCTGTATGTTCATATTTTTGTGGTAAGACAATCAATCATAGTCCATAATGGGCCAACATGGGGCAGCCCCCATTATATATTCTCGACCATTTCCCATATGCCGCAGGGACACACACCGGCGCAAAAACCACAGCCAATGCACAAAGCGGCATCCACCACGTACTCATAGCCTATGTCGTCAGACGTATCCTTCCGGCTTATCGCCCCATAGGCACAGACGGCCTCGCACATGTGGCAGTCCCGGCAGACGGCACAGGACATACACCTGTGGGCCTCCTTTTGCGGCGTAAACAATGTGTCATTGCACCTCTCATAGTAGGCGTCTTTGACCTTCGCATAAGGGATTTGCATTTTGGGCGCTGGTCTGTTGTACGATCGCCCCGAAAGCAGGGCGTGTGCCGCGTCTGCCGCCTTTTTGCCGTGGCCAATAGCGTGCGTTACCAGTCCAAGGTTCGTCGCGTCGCCAATAGCGAATACCTTCGGGTCTGACGTGTGGCCAGCCTCGTCGGACTTAATCCAGCCGTTTTTGTCGGTATGAACCGTCTGCGGCAGAAAGTCGGTGATGGGCATATCCCCTATAGACACGATTACCTCATCGGCCTCTAAGGCGCTGCCATCGGTACAGTATAGCTTGCGCTCGCTTTTAATATATCTATCCGTAAATTTCGGCCAGACGATATTCGTGCCAAGTGCCTTTGCAATCTCAAGCTCCTTGCCGGAGGCCGCCGGTTCCTGAACGTCTATGGCCGTTACGGTCTGTGAGCCGCAGTGGAAGGCCTGAGCCGCCGCGTCCATCCCGACATTTCCAGCGCCTATGATTACAACACGCTTATCTTTAAAGTCCGGCCTTTGTCCGGTGTTAATCGCCCTGAGAAAATCATACGCATTGATTGTGTCTTCAATTCCGGGTATGTTTAGCCTTCTGGCCTTATGCGCCCCGCAGGCGACGATTACCGCGTCGTTAGACTTATATATCTTATCGAACATGACCGCGTCCACCTTCGCATTCAGATTCACATGGACGCCGATTGATTTAAACCTCTCAAGTTCATGCGTGAGGACTTCCTGCGGCAGCCTTTCTCTTGGGATACATAGCTCAAGTTTGCCGCCAAGCTTCCCCTCCGCCTCATAGATAGTAACCTCATGGCCTTTTAAGGCCAGTTGCCACGCCGTGGAAAGGCCCCCCGGACCGCCGCCTATTACAGCGGCTTTTTTACCGGTCTTTGGGGCAGGTTTCGGGGCATCTGTCTTCAGACTTGCCGCGCCCATCCCTTTGATATTTAACGGCCTGTCCAGATGTGAGCGCGTACAGGCGGCCATGCACAGGTTTGGGCATACCTCACCGCAGACGCTGGCAGGAAGCGGAGAATACTGTAATATAAGCTCCAGTGCCTCCTGAATTTTGTCGGCGCGAATCAGAGCGGCGCGCCGTTGTGTTGGTATATCGCTTGGACATGCGCCCTGACACGGCGGGGCGTATTTGGCGTTATGCCACTCCGGGCGAAATCTCCTGTCCTGCCCTGTGGTTATATATGGAAGCGGGGTCAGGGGATGTGTTACGTACTCGGCAAATATGCCGCCCTTCCCTACCCCTTTATTATCGCCGCCTGTGTTTTCCCATATGTCCTTACGAAACGCGGCCATCGTCTTTTTAACCGGGCTGCGCTTTGCCCTCTCCTGCGCCGTATATGGCAGGAGTTTTTTCCACGCCTCGCGCGACGAGAGCTCTTCGTAGAATGTTTCCCTATCTATGGCCTTAAGGTATGTCTTTAAATTTTCATTAAGCCACTGCCAGTCCTGGTCTGACAAATCCAGCAGCCTGACATCGCCCTGGCTGTATGTTGAGTCAATCTTGCCCCTGAAATACACTACCCCGCCGACCATCCCAACGCACGGCCTGTAGCCCAGAACGCTGACAGGATTCCTTGGATTTACACCACAAACGACGGCAATGCCTCCGGCCTTAAACTCCGCAAACGTGTCGCCAACATCCCTGAAATACCACGATTCCGGCGGAGCGAATTTCGGATTATGTTTTGTCATCGTATCGCAGCGCGCGCCACCACCGCCCTGTACGTAGAGTTTCCCCTGGGCTGCCGCATTGTGGGCACCGTTTGTCACGTCCCCAAGCACGGTAATATTCGCGCCGCAGTTAAGCCAACCCACATCGTCAGAGGCATTCCCTTTAAGCAGAATCTCAGTGCCAAACATCCCCATGCTGCCAAGACGCTGCCCTGCCGGGCCTTCCACGATAACTTTAATGCCGTGATCTCCAGCCTTGGGCGGCCATATGCGCCCACCGATGCCGTGCTGCCCGTCGGCCATGACGAGTACCCGCTCTGCGCCGCCACTTACGGCCTGTTGTATCTCCTCCTCCATAATTTTTGAGGACACACGCTTGCCGTCTATGTTTCCTTTTATCTCTATATCCGCCATAGTATTATTTTTTCAACCTCTCTTAGCATACGTAACTGATGTTCAGATGGTCCGCTATTGCCTTGTCGTCTGCGCTGACAGCGTCAGACATCCCTATGGGGAGCTCTGTACTTCTTCCCAACGGGGCAACAATTTTCTTTAACTCGGTATCAAGCGCCTTATATACCTCCACCACCCGCATGGCCACCTTGTCGGTGTCAAGCCTCCGGTAGAGCTTCGGGTCTTGCGTGGTGATGCCGCGCGGGCAGCGCCCTATGTTACAGACGTTGCAGCGGTTGTTCTCATCGCCGAGACATCCGGCGGCGGCCTGCATGATATACTTTCCTATAGAGACAGCCGACGCGCCAAGCATTATCAGGGCAGCCGCGTTGGCCGCCAAATTCCCCTTTTTACCCACACCGCCCGCGGCTATTAATGGAAGCTCGTTTTGCTTGCCCTGTTTTACCAAATCAAGATAGCAGTCCCTCAGATTTGAGGCAATTGGATGCCCCATCTTGTCCATTGAGACATTATACGCGGCACCGGTGCCGCCGTCCTCGCCGTCTATTGACAGTGCGGCGGCAAAGGGATTTCTGACGAGATTATTCAGCACGGCCTTTGCGGTGCGCGTACCTGAAATCTTTGGATACACGGGCACTCTAAAACCCCACGCCATTGACATTGACTGGATCATCTTGGCAACGGCCTCTTCTATTGAGTACTTGGTCTGGTGCGTGGGTGGCGATGGTAAATCAACGCCCTGTGGTACGCCACGAATTTCTGATATTAATTTTAGCACCTTATGTGCCATGAGCAGACCGCCGTCGCCGGGCTTTGCCCCCTGTCCATACTTTATCTCTATCGCGCACGGGTCTTCAACCATGTGCGGTATTGCCCTGATTATCTCATCCCATCCAAAATACCCGGAGGCAATCTGCGGTATAAAATACTTCACGAACCGCGATTTGAGCAGCCTCAACGGCATCCCGCCCTCACCGGAGCACATCACAACGGGCATTCCCTCGACCTCGTTTAAGTATGTAATGCCCATAGCGAGGCCTTCCCACATCGTTGGGGAGAGCGCCCCTACGGACATGCTTCCTATCATGACGGGGTAAATCTCTCTGACCGGAGGGATGAACTTGCCGATAGCGGTGTCTATCTCTCCCTTGCCGTTTACAAACTTCACCGGCAACTCCTCTGCTGGCAGTATCCTACCCAGATACGTGCGAATGCGAAACTCATGTCTTCCCGCGTCAAGTGCGGGGTCTGTGAGCATGGATATCCTTGTGAACTTGAGCCTGTCAAGCGTTGAGACAAGAGGGTCGTTTCTC
>JADFYL010000106.1 GCA_015233045.1 Nitrospirota bacterium
GCTCTTCCACTCCCTTTTCATGTATAAATCTTAGTATGTCGTGAAAAGTCTGGCAGGTTTCGGCAGTAAAATGGGCGCGGTCTGTGAGGTTCAGCGGGGTCATATATCTCAGTATTTTCTTCAGAATCATGAATTCCTTCTCCTCAGTCAGGTTAATATCCTCTGTAATGTTATACCTGAGAAGTTCCCTTACAGTCCCCGCATATACCTTGTTGTCATCGGCATCAACGGTAACCTCTTCACCATCTTGCAGCACACCGGCGGCCATAGCCGCGTTCACTATGGTTGGAACACGAAACTCGCGCGCAATGTTTGCCATATGGCTGGTAGGCGTCCCTATCTCTGTGATTATTGCAGCGGCCTTGGGCATAATCTTTATGAACTGCGAAGAGTCGTGCTTTGCAACAAGCACCGAGCCGCATTTGAAATCTTTCAGGTCCTCCATGCGGCGCAGAACAAAAACCTTGCCCGCCCCAATACCACGGCACGCTATTATACCTTGCCGCTCCATGATAACCTTATATTTTTGCAGACAGGAGCAGAGAATGTCCTTTGATGGGTTGTCTTGCCCGGAGGAGATGCTAAGCGGCCTGCACTGCAAAAACGACAATTCCCCCTCACGGTTGATTGCCCACTCTATGTCCTGGGGCTTTTTAAAGTAATGCTCTATGACGGTGGCGTAGCGGGCGAGGTCTCTTATTTGCGCGTCACTGAGGCATTGCCTCTTTCTGTCATCATCGGGTACGGGTACGTTTTTTATCCCTCCGCCGGGGTCGCAAACATCCATCACCGCCTTTCCCCCTGTCTTTCTCTCTATAATGTTAAATGGCTCATTCTTGCCGACGATATAAACATCCGTGTCAACACCGCCTTCTGCCACTGTCGTGCCAAGCCCCCAGTTCGCGCTTATAATGACAATGTCCCTGTCAATGTCGTTTGGGTCAATCGAATACATTACACCGCTTACGCGGGAATCCACCATTTTGACACATCCAACGCTCATGGCCATCAGGGAGACATCCTCCGCCATGGCGTGTTTCAGATATGCCATCGCCTCGGGGCAATACAGGCTTGCCACAACCTTTTTGTATGCCGCGGTAAGACTTGTTATTTCGGCTGGCACGTTCAGCACCGTTTCGAACTGCCCGGCAAAGGATGTCTCAGTGTCCTCCCTCCGGGCGCTGCTCCTTACGGCCAGAAAGCATGGCCTGCCGTTACCGCCGCCGTTGACCCTTGCAAGTGCATGGTCAAGTGCCGCTTCCATGTGCTTGGGAAGTCTGCCGTTTCTGATTGCCTGCTGAACCTCCGTGAAAAAACTGTCATCTGTGCCATCGCCGTTGCGGGCATGTTTTTTTCTCAGAGATTCAATCTGCTCATCTATGTGGTTATATGCGATAAATTCCCTGAACGCCCCAGCGGTTATGGCAAATCCATCAGGGATGTTGAGGTTAAGATAGTTGCCAGCCTCGGCAAGGGCCGCGTTTTTTCCACCTACCTCGTCCGCCATTTCCCACGTGATATTTTTATAGAACATCACTGTCTCTTTTAAATCCAGAGGCTCCTGGTCCTGGAGTATCCTGTCAACCTGGGTGTTTATCCTCTCAAAAACCCTGTGAAGGTATAAATATTTATTCTGAGAAAGGGCGTTTAGGTTGTAGATGGACTGAAACAGGGTATCTGAAAACTCGGAGTAGGATTTCTTTATATAGTTGATATCGAAGATATAATTCCCACCAAGTTTATCCCCCATGTCGGCCATGATCTCAAGGGCATGGTTGTTGCTGTTTAACATCTGTCGAAAGCGGTTATATACGACCCGCAGAGACAGCCTGACATCAGACAACCTTGCGTCCTGTCCATGGTCTTTCTTAGAAAAGACACCTAAGAGTTTTTGCATAACATTTGTCATTTTATCACCTTTCTCATCGTAGTTCTTATCAAACCAGGACAAGTGCCTCACTGCGTTGCTTTTCGGCTCTGATATCCCTTTCAGCCCTGCCAATCACCTGTTTGATACTGTCAATCTCTACGGGCTTGGAGATGACGTCAAAGACCCCTTTTCTGAAGGCCTCTCTGACCATTTCAGTCTCAGCAAACCCCGTAAGGATAATCACCTTCGCCTCAGGATTCTTTTCCCTCGCTGACTCAAGCACACTCATCCCATCCACGCCATCCATTCTCATGTCGGTTACGATAATATCATATGCCCTTGTATCCATCTCCGCTATGGCGCGCGCCCCCTCGCCAAAGACCGCTACCTCATAACCGGCCTTTTCCATAATCTGCTTCAGCCGCTTGCACACAATCACCTCGTCGTCAACGACCATCAGACGGCACTTATTTTCTATCACTTAGCGTTCTCCTTTAGTGGCCAGATTATTCCACTTATTCCACGCTCGCGGAATAACTGACTTCGATTGGATTTCTCTCTCTGGCCTTCGCCCTGAACGTCCAGAAGAGGATTAAAAATGTGGCAACAAGCCCGCTCCCAAAGAGAAATATCTTGCTGCCCATCTCAAGCATTGCGATTGTGTCATTACTCATATCGAACAGATGTAAGTTTTTGCAGTTGATGGGCATAGCAAATAATCTTGATACGACGCATAAGAGAATCAGCACCGCCGTCACCATTCTGATATATAGCTCTTTTACCACCTTCGTCCCTACCGCGCCGAAATATATGCCCGGCAAAGAGCCAACATAGAGTAACAGTACCAACCGTAAGTCAACATAACCATGAAGGGCATAGTTAAACGTACCCCATCCCCCTGTGAACACGGCCAGAAAAAGCTCCGTGCCGGCGGCTATCGCCGTTGGAACCCCGAACAGGTAAATCATCGCCGGTACGCCGATAAACCCTCCCACGCCGATTGTCCCCGCCATATAGCCGGTGGCTAATCCCACTACAAGGAGGGCGGCAAGGGAGATGTTAACCTTTGCGGTCTTAAAATGTATCATAGGCTTGAGTTGGAATTTCATGGATATCTTTAATAGTTTGTCTGAGGGGCCGGTTCCCGGCTCTCTTTTTGACCTCAGGGCGTCTTTCATCATGAATGAGCCGATTATGCTGAGCACGACAACAAAAAAAGTGCTCACGTAGAGGTCTGAGCCGTCTTTACCCATCTTATCGAAGAAATACTTGTTTACAAAGACCGCAAGGCTTATTCCGGCAGCGGCTGTAATGAGTAAAAAAAACCCTAGCTTTTTATCAACATTACCCATCTCGCTGTGCTTTTTTGAGCCCATCATCGCCTTTCCAAACTTATGGGCAATATTGCTTGAGACCGCAATAACGCCGGGAATGCCCAGGTTCATCATACCGGGGGTCATCAGAAAAGCCCCCCCAGAGCCTATGAACCCTGAGATTGTACCTCCAATGAAACCAAGCACCACCAGGCCCAGCATGTACCATGGATGCGCGTCAAAAATCTGTGTCATGATGCCAGCGCTTTCTACAACATGTGGATCTACCATTTTATAATCCCTCCTAACCGAATTTATAACGCCTGTACCTTATTTCTCAAGTCTGAACAGCTTTGGCAGGATATGTACCGTATTGCCCCATACCCAGGCATGGACAACAACCACAACCAATGTGGTCACAGCCCCCGTGACTGTCATAGACATAAACAACTTCTCGTTAAGTGTTACAATCTTAGGGAACAATACGCCGTACATTATCAACGACCCTATGGTATAGGCCATGAACACGCCCATGTTTATGCCCTTTTTTGCCCTTTCAGGGGTTGAATCCAGGGCGCGGGCGGTCGTCACCGGAGCCGATAACTCCTTTTTAAGGATTATCCCGTTTCTTATGAGGCCATCAAAGACAATGTCGCCCACCAGCACAAGGCTCGCCGGCATAAGACCCTTCATCTTGCCTATAAATTCCTCCGGTTCAGTACCCACCACGTATGAACTGAACCTGACCCCATCTCTGGCAAGCTGCTCCGCGGCAGAGTCCAACCGCGTCTTATTCAATTGGGTCATCTCTGAGGCCGCCACCGGCATGATGCCTATTATCTCGGTGTCAGCCGATTTTGACGCCTTTAGCGCATATCGCAGCAGGGGGGAGTCCATTGCCCATTGGTCATCAATTACTATTATCCTCTTCAAGCCTTACCTCCTTCAGTATTTCCCATAAATATCTTAGGTTGTGGTGATTTCCCTGTTTTCGATGCCGGATATTGCCGAAAGCGCCATATCTATCGTTACAACTGACACGTCCCACCCCCTACCGTAAGCTATGCCTATATGATATTGGTAATTACAACCTGATATCAACACGCAAAAATACATATTATCAGCAGTTGAATTGCTTATTTATTATAGGTAAATTACCTATGGCAATTTGCTGGCATATTCACTACAATAGACTCATTATGGAGAAAACGCCCTAATTGAAATGGCGCATATATTTTTTGAGCATGATTTAGACGTAATATATTTTGTCTATGGCCTGTCATTTTTTATCATGGGCTACAGCATCCTGACCCAGTGCAAACCAAACAGTATCTATAAAATCGGCAGGATTATCTGGCTCCTTGGCCTGTTCGGCGTACTGCACGGCATAAATGAGTGGCTTGACATGTGGGCGCTCATTAAGGGCAGGACAAAGGCGCTTGATTATACGAGGTGGATATTTCTCATCGTGTCCTATTGTTTTCTCATGGACTTCGGGCTAAGGATGTGTTGCAACAAAAGGAACCAGGTATTCGGCCTTAAATCCTCTTTCAGCATCCGGGTCATTGCCTCTATAGTGGCGGCAATAGCGGCAATTTCATTTCAATCGGACAATTTTTTGGTTACATCAAATATCCTGTCGAGGTATTTTCTTGGACTAACCGGGGCACTGCTTACAGGGACGGGATTTATTATGTATTACTACAGGGAGGATGAGAAACTCAAAAATGCCTCTAACATGAAGTACAAGTTCTGGATATTGGCCATGTCCTTTCTTATCTATGGCATACTTGGGGGGTTAATCGTCCCAAAGGGCGATTTCTTCCCGTCAAACATGCTGAATGTCGAGTGGTTCCAGTCGGTCACAAACATGCCCGTGCGATTAATCCGTGGGATTTTTATAACTATTTCAGCGTTGAATATAGGCAGCATCCTTTCCACCTTCCAGCGGGAGACCAATTACCGGCTGGAGGAGGCTCTGGCTCACAGAAAGGTAATCGAAGATGAGCTTATCACCTCAAAGGGGCAGCTCCGGTCTTTGGCCACACGCCTCCAATCCCTTATTGAGAAGGAAAGGACAAGAATCGCCAGAGAACTCCACGACGAATTAGGCCAGTCCCTCACCTCGCTAAAGATAGACATAGACGAGCTGCTCATATCAAACGCCTCTGCCAGCAGGACGGTCTTAATATCTCAAATACACGACATAGAGAAGTCCATAGACACGATTATTGACCGTATGCACAACATTGCCACAGAGCTGCGTCCGAGCATCTTAGACCAACTCGGCCTGTTGGCGGCCATAGAGTGGCAGGCAAGGAAATTCGAGCAGCGTACAGGGATTAAGTGTAACGTCAGGTACAATGCAAAGACCACCTTCGCACTTGGCAGTTTTGGCGCCGAGGCCGCCACAACACTCTTTCGCATATTTCAGGAGGCCATAACAAACGTCTGCCGCCACGCAAACGCGAATAAAGTTAACGCCTTCATGTATAATAGAGGCGATGTGCTTGTGATAAAAATAGTTGACGATGGTATAGGAATAGAAGAGCCTAAGATATTCGATCATAATTCCCTGGGGCTTCTGGGGATGCGCGAGCGTGTGGCCATGAGTGGATGGCAAATGGAGATTAAGGGGAAATCTGGAGTGGGAACTGCCGTGAAAATATATATTCCGGGTATGAGTTCTGAGAGATGCTAAAGATATTGTTGGTTGACGACCATCCCATAGTAAGGGAGGGAATAATAAAGATCCTTCACAGACAGCCGGACATTGAGACGGTTATTGAGGCCGAGACATCAAAGGAGGCGCTGTCGCATCTGAAAAAGTCACAATTTAACGTCGTAATTCTTGATATCTCCCTGCCAGACAAAAACGGCCTTCTCACACTTGAGCAGATAAAGCACGACCATCCTGGCTTGCCTGTGCTTATTCTAAGCATGTATCCAGAGGAGGAGTACGCCATACAATCGTTGAAATTGGGCGCATCAGGATACTTAACTAAAAAGGCACTGCCGGATGAGCTATTGAAGGCCATAAAGAAAATCGCGGCGGGAGGGAAATACATAACCGCCACACTGGCAGAGAGGCTCGCGTGCGAACTCGATAGGAAATCCGACAAACCTCTGTATAAATATTTGACAAACAGGGAATTTCACGTAATGGAGATGATGGTAACAGGAAGGACTCCAAAGGAGATAGCAGAACTGCTGACACTGAGCGTAAGAACCATCAACACCTACAGAAGCAATATCATGGAGAAACTACAGTTGAGAAACAACGCCGAACTGGTACGCTATGCCATAGAAAATAAGCTGTTCGATAAGTAGTGGCTTATTTCTTTTTCCCTGAGCCGAGATATCCGGCCACCATCACAACCAAAAAAGAGACCGTTAGGCCAATGGACAGCCCGATTATCTGCGCTAATTTCAGATAAATCAACACAAACAACGCCCCCATCACCACTATCAGCCTTACCATATTGAATATAAGCATGACAGGGGCGACATTGTCGGCGTTGAGCAGGCCGGTGATACTCTTTGAAAGAAACACAAAGTTCAATAATCCCACAATCCCGCCTAGTATTATACTAAGAGACAGACTTCCATAGCCTGCCACAAACGCAATAAGTACAACAGCCGCTAAGACCGCCAGGGTTACAATGGTGACAGTTCTAATCATCTTTTGACAATTCCTTCTTAGCAGTCCTGAACAGCTCGACAAAACCGGAGATAATCCCCAAGATAAGAAACGTAACGGTAAGATACGGCCCTGTCTTAAAAAGCGTGTCAAGCCCCTTCCCCATAAAAAACCCGACAAAGGTTGCCACAACGATATTAATCCCAACCTGGCTGGCAAACAGCAGGTGCTTAAAACCACCCGGGGGTTTTTCAGCCACCAACCACCTCTAAGACTGGAGAGGCCAAGTCACAGGAGGGAGCCACCGTATTTTGCAAATGGCTCAATGGACAGGGATTTTTCGCCTCTGTCCCTTTGGAATCAGACTCAGTTCGCCCTTATAGATGGGTATGGCCGTCTTCAGCAGGATTGTATAGATAAGCGCCCCTATTGACCAGATACCGGCAGACACAAGCAGCTCTGTTGCCGAGGGCAGGTAATCATATATCTCGCCCAGCGTATCGGGGATAAAGCCGGGGACAATCAAGCCCATACCTTTTTCTATATACACACCTATCAGCACCAAAACACACGCTACGTTCATCGTAGCAAACCTATGCCTCATACCGGGCATTAAGAAGATTATAAAGGCCGTAACATTACAGCACAGCGCAACCCATGTAAACGGCACAAGGACATTGTGGTGCACCCCGCCTTTTTCCAAACCGAAAAACAGATAGTCCATCGGGGCCATATGAACGCTCTGCGAATAAAACTCCTTAAATATCTCAGCCGCATACAAGAAAAGATTCAACCCCATCATGTAGGCAATCAATTCGGCTATCTTTTGAATGGCCTCGTTTGACACATCAACCTCGGAGACCTTCCTTGCAATCTGAAAGACCAGAATCATAAGCGCCGGGCCGGAACACAGCGCAGAGGCTATAAATCTGGGGGCAACAATTGACGCGTTCCAAAATGGCCGCGCCGAAAGGCCATTGTACAAAAACGCCGTCACTGTGTGGATACTGAACGCCCAGGGTATGGACATAAACACGATTGGCCACATGACAGACATCTTGTACTCCTTCCCCTGTGCCGCCCTGTAGAGGACATACAGCACCGCCGATAGATTTATCAGCAAGTAACCGTTTAACACAATGACGTCCCACACCAAAAGAGAAGAGGGAAAGTTAGGGTGCAGCATAAGGTGCCATGCGTAAAGAGGCTTGCCCATGTCCGCAACAACGAACAGAATACACATTACCACCGCCATTACCGCTATCATCTCCCCGAAGAGGACGATTTCTTTTATCGGTTTAAAATTATATATGTACGACGGTATCACAAGCATCACGGCGGCGGCGGCCACGCCAACAAAAAACGTAAAGTTCGAGATATAAAAACCCCACGACACCTGGTCTCTCATGTTAGTAACGATAAGACCCTTGTCGGTTTGCCCAAAATACGCTATTGCCCCCACGGCGATAAACAATCCCAGAACCGAAAGCCACGCGTAGTACAGTTTGTTACCCTTCATTAAGTGGCGCAGTAAGTCCTTAGTAAATTCTATCATGTCCTATGCCTCTCCTCTACAAACTAAAGAAATAAAAAAAACTGGGATGAGTGTTAAGTTCTTCTTTTAGCCTGAATACCCGCTTTGTCTCAATACACAGACTGATTTCGCTCTCCGGGTCAAGGAGGTTGCCGAATTTCCTTGCCCCCACAGGGCATATCTCTACACACGCGGGGTATCTGCCAGGGTTTTCCCTCGTCCTCTGTATACAAAACGTGCACTTTTCCACATGGCCCTTGAACTTCGGACGATTGCCAAGATAGTGGGTATTCGTATTAAACTGCTCTGGGGGCACCTGAGGCTCGCCCCAGTTAAACTTCCTCGCGCCATATGGACAGGCGGCCATGCAATACCTGCACCCGATGCACCAATTGTAATCAACAACCACTATGCCGTCCGGTTCTTTCCACGTCGCCTTTGTCGGACACACCTTCACACAAGGCGGATTGTCACACTGCTGGCACTGCACCGGCATATAAAAGTGTCCCGGTTCCGGCACCGTGTCGTGTTCATAGTATTTATTCGATTCCTCAAGGTCATTCACCCATTTCTCGCCATTTTTGAACTCTAATACAGTTATGTACTGTATCTGCGGGTTGCGCGAGAGATTGTTCTCGGTAACACAGGCATACACGCACCGCCTGCATCCTATAC
>JADFYL010000107.1 GCA_015233045.1 Nitrospirota bacterium
GTCCAGCCACATAGGCATAGCCTGAGGAATCCACAGCTATGGAATAGGCATAATCTCCACCGCTGCCGCCGAGGTATGTAGAGTACACAAGGGCGGTACCGGTTTGATTTAGTTTTGTTACAAAGGCATTGTAGTAGTAGCCGCTGAAAGTAGTCTGAAGGACACCGGTTGTTGTTGGAAAATTTGTCGAGCCTGCCCGTCCAGCCACATAGGCATAGCCTGAGGAATCCACAGCTATGGAATAGGCATAATCATCACCGCTGCCGCCGAGGTATGTAGAGTACACAAGAGCAGTACCGGTTTGATTTAGTTTTGTTACAAAGACATCGTAGTAACCGACATCGAAAGTAGTCTTGAGGGCACCGGTTGTTGTTGGAAAATTTGTCGAGTTTGTAGATCCAGCCACATAGGCATAGCCTGAGGAATCCACAGCTATGGACCAGGCCTGATCATTACCGCTGCCGCCGAGGTATGTAGAGTATGTCAGTGTGGGGTCAATAACCAATTCCTTATTCTTGTCATAGGCGGCCACGTTGAAACTCACCAGATTGCCTTTGCCAACCGCATACCTGCCCTTTATTTCTTGTCTGACGCCGTCTATTTCCTGATAGACAAGGGGCTTGTGCATGAGCATCTTACCGCCCTTTGAGGCAATTATCAAGTTGCCGTCCATGTCGGTCTTTAGCTTTTTCGCACCCTCGACCTTAAAGGCTATTTTCTTATAATCGGCATGAGGCCCCACGACGAAATCATATTCTATCTGCCGCTGATTGCCGTAAACGACAAGGTCAACTCCGGGATATATCTCCTCGTATTTCACTTTTTGGTATGTCGGCACATTAGTACGCCATTTCTGCGGGTCATTCCCTATAAAATAGTTGGATGTTCCCGGCAGCTCATCAATGCCGGTTATGGTCTTTGCGTCAGCGCCTGGATTGATAAATTTCATGGCAACTGAGGCAGCTTTTACCTTATCCTTCCCTTTGACATGAGATGACATGCTCAGTACAAACTCACGCGACGTCATAAAAAGCGTATAACCCTGTCCTCTGGCAAAATATTTGACCTTTGGGTCTGTCTGCCCCTCGTTTGCCTCAAAGGCAATCGGAAGTCTCCCGTATGACTCCGCAACACGGGCATTACCCTCAGTGACCGCTCCTGCCGGGACATTCGCATATGCCAACGCGCTAAGGCAAATGACTGTCAGTAACGAGACTACGACAGAGATTACATTTTTGCTCAGTTTTCCATTACTCATGATTAAATCCTCCTGTGTTAAATTACACAACGGGGAGGCATTTAACCCGCCATCGGCATGTAATGTTTAAGTGTTTATATTCTTTACCTATTTCCAGCTTACCCCTAAAGCATACCATGAACTGTTATAATAAGTATACATAGTCCCATCTGTCCATGCCACGATAGCGGCACCATTCGTACACCATTGGACATAGTACATGGCCGAGCTGGATGTCCCCGTAAGTATACTCCCTGATTTTGTCCCAAACCACGAGGCGTATTGATTATAGATTGCATTAATTCCCGCGGTTGCCCTTGTAAGGTCGCTGTTTGCCTTCCAGGCGATCCCCGTGTTGTACGCATTACTGCCATCCCAGTACCATATATACCCATCTGTCCATGCCATGATAGCCGTACCGTTAACGAACCATTGGGCATAGTATGTGCCGTTTGTCGTTGTTGCTGTTGTAACGCCACCGGATTTAGTGCCAAAGAATGTTGGGTATTGATTATAAAACGAGTTAATCGCCGCGCTTGCATTGTCATAGTCTGATGCCCCTGACGACGAAAACGCCGCCGATACAGACTTATCCGACGACATTGTAACAGTGCATTGAGTGCCGCTTGTGGAATCACACCCGCTCCAGCCTGAAAAAGCAGAGTTGTAACTAGCTGTTGCCGTTAGCGTTACAGATGTGCCTGACGTATATGTTGACGAACATGTCGCGTCGCAGCTTATTCCCGATGGTGTGCTTGTTACTGTGCCGCTTCCGGTTTTGTTTACACTGAGCTTATAATAATACTCTGGTGATGAAAGCCGTAACTTTGTTATAAAAGCATCATAGGTACCTTTCAAAGTAGTCTGATAGGCACCGGTTGTTACAGGAAAATCTGTTGAGGTTGTCTCTCCGGTCACATAGGCGTCGCCGGAGGAATCTACCGCTATGCCAGAGGCAGAATCATAACTGCTGCTGGTGCCGCCAAGTAAGGTAGAGTACACAAGGGCGGTGCCGGTTGCGTTCAGTTTCGTTATAAAAACATCAGTGGATCCTTTCAGAGTAGTCTGATAGGCACCGGTTGTCGTAGGAAAATTTGTTGAGCTTGTATATCCGGCCACATGGGCATTGCCTGCGGAATCTATTGCTATGCCGCTGGCGTAATCCGCACTATTGCCGCCAAGCAAGGTAGAGTACACAAGGGCGGTGCCGGTTGCGTTCAGTTTCGTTATAAAAACGGTACAAATCCCTTTCATAGTAGTCTGAAAGGCGCTGGTTGTCGTAGGAAAATCTGTCGAGTATGTCCCCCCGGCCACGTAGGCATTGCCTGCGGAATCTACCGCTATGCTAACACCAGAATCAGCATAACTACCGCCAAGAAAAGTAGAGTACACAAGGGCGGTGCCGGTTGCGTTTAGTTTTGTCACATAAGGAGTAAATTGTTTTTGTGTAGTAGGCACAAAGGTAGTCTGAAAGGCACCGGTTGTTGTAGGAAAATCTTTTTGATATGTGAAGCCGGTCACATAGGCATTGCCGGAGGAATCCACTGCTATGCCACCGCTATAACTATAACTACTATAATCGCCAACAAGCAATGTAGAGTACGCAAGCTGAGTGCCGGCGGCGTTTAGCTTTGTTATAAAAACGGTTGAGGCGCTGTTCGTAGTAGTCTTAAAGGCACCGGATGTTACAGGAAAATCTGATGATCTTGTCTCTCCGGCCACATAGGCATTGCCTGCTGAGTCTACCGCTATGCTACGGCCACCATCATAACCATCACCGCCAAGCAAAGTAGAGTACACAAGGGCAGTGCCAGTGGAGTTTAGTTTTGTTATATAAGCATCGCTGGCTCCTTTCCTGGTAGTCTGATAGGCGCCGATTGTGGGAAAATCTGCTGAGTACGTCTCTCCGGTCACGTAGGCATTGCCTGAGGAATCTACCACTATGCTATAGACATCATCACTACCGCTGCCGCCAAGGTAAGTAGAGTAAACAAGGGCAGTGCCGGTTGCGTTTAATTTTGTTATAAAAACATCGCTGGTGCCTTTCAGAGTAGTCTGATAGGCACCGGATGTTACAGGAAAATCTGTTGAGGCTGTAAATCCGGCCACATAGGCATTGCCTGAGGAATCCACCGCTATGCTACGGCCAAAATCACCACTGCTTCCGCTGTTGCTGCCGCCAAGAAAAGTGGAGTACGCAAGCGTGGGGTCAATAACCAATTCCTTATTCTTGTCATAGTCGGCCACGTTGAAACTTACCAGATTGCCCTTGCCAACCGCATACCTGCCCTTTATTTCTTGTTTTATGCCGTCTGTTTCCTGATAGACAAGGGGCTTGTGCATGAGCATCTTGCCGCCCTTTGAGGCAATGATTAAGTTGCCATCCTTGTCAACCTTTAGTGTTTTCGCCCCCTCGACCCTGAGGGTAATTTGCTTATAATCGGCGTGAGGCCCTACGACGAAATCGTATTCTATCTGCCGCTGATTGCCGTAAACAACCATGTCAACGCCGGGATATACCTTCTCGTATTTCACCTTTTCGTATGTCGGCACATTAGTACGCCATTTCTGCGGGTCATTGCCGATAAAATAGTTGGATGTTCCCGGCAGCTCATCAATGCCGGTTATGGTCTTTGCGTCAGCGCCTGGATTGACAAATTTTATCCTGATGGAGGCCGTTTTTATCTTATCATTGGCTTGATCATGAGTTGCCATTGACAACACAAACTCCCGCGGCGTCATAAAAAGCGTATAGCCATGTCCTCTGGCAAAATATTTGACTTTAGGGTCTGTCTGCCCCTCGTTTACCTCAAAGGCAATTGGAAGTCTCCCGTATGACTCCGCAACACGGGCATTATCCTCATTGGCCGTTGCCGCCTGAACATTCGCATATGCCAACGCGCTAAGGCAAATGACTGTCATTAACGAGACCACGATAGAGATTACGTTTTTGCTTATTTTTCCATTACTCATGATTAAATCCTCCTGTTTTAATTTACCCAACGGAGGCATTTAAACCGCCATCGGCATGTAATGTTTTAATGTTTATATCCTTTACCTATTTCCAGTTCACCCCCAAGGCGTACCATGTGCTGTTATAATAAGTATACATAGTCCCGTCTGTCCATGCCACAAGGGCGGCGCCATTAGTAAACCACTGAACATAGTATGTGGCCGAACCGGATGTCCCCGTAAGCATACTCCCTGACTTTGTCCCAAACCACGAGGCATATTGGCTATAAATGGCATTAATCACGGTGGTTACGAGGTCGCTGAGGGCCTTCCATGTTATCCCCAAGGCGTACCATGTATTATTATAATAAGTGTACATAGTGCCGTCTGTCCATGCCACAAGGGCGGTGCCATTGCTAAACCATTGTACGTAGTACGCGGTTAACCCGGATGTCACGGTGACGATACCTCCAGATTTAGTCCCAAACCACGAGACATATTGACTATAAATGGCATTGATTTGTGCAGAGGCGGCGTTATAGTCCGGTGACCCTGATGTCGTAAATGTTGCCGTTACAGACTTAGCCGATGACATTGCCACAGTGCATTGGGAACCGCTTGTGTTATCACAGCCTGACCAACTCGTAAAGGTGGAGCTGTTGTCTGCCGCCGCGCTAAGCGCGACTGATGTCCCTGACGTATATGCCGCCGAGCATGATGAGCCGCAGCTTATCCCCGAAGGGCTGCTTGTAATTGTGCCCGTGCCGGTGCCGGACTTCGATACGCTCAGGGTATATGATGTAATATTGTCTTTCACCGCATAAAGATACGTATTAGAAGAGCTGAAATACAGTGTGCCGTCTGCCCCAATTGCAGGGCAATTCTCTCCAATGCTTGCCGAGGTTGTATAAGTCCACCGGAGTGTTCCATCTGATTTCAGGGCATACATCTTTCCATCCACAGAGCCGAGGTAAACAGTTGCATCGGTGCCGATGACCGGCGCTGACAAGACTCCGTACTGGGGGCCGTTTGGATAGCTGGGATTAACCCCCGTCTGGTATGACCACAAGGTCGCGCCTGTGGCGGCACTCAGGGCAAATATCTTGCCTGAGGCCCCTGTGCCGGTGTAAATAATGCCCGATGAGGAAAGTGCGGGCGTTAAATACTCCGCAGTCCCGGAGGCCGATTGCCATAACTGTGTCCCGTCAGGTGTAAATGCGTGGACCATCTTATTGCCGCAGACATAGATGGTACCGTCTTGCCCGACTACCGCGCCGCTGGCCCTGATGGGGTCTATGTTTTTACTCCATTTGAGATTGCCGCTGAAAGTGAGAATCGCATAAATTGTCCCGTCAGTTTGGTCGTGTGGGTCACCGCTTCCCACGTACAGGGTCAGGCCGTCGGTGCTCAATGTAGGGGATGCGAGGGGGGCTATGGAGCCGACGGTCTTATATTTCCACTTAAGGCTGCCGTCGGGATTTACGGCATAGACGTATGTGTCCCACGAGCCGAAGTATATGGTGCCGTCGCCTCCAATACATGGCTCCCCGTGTATACTGTCATTAGCGCCGGAATAAACCCATTTTAAAACCCCAGCGGATGTAAAGGCATAGAGTTGAGTTCCACCGGCGGCGTATATTGTGCCGTCAGCGGCAACGGCGGTTGCCCCACCTCCGCCTATGGAGTAGCTCCACACCAGTTTGCCGGTAGTTGTATTAATGGCGACCAACTGGTTTCCGGCAACGCCGTTTAAGCCGGTAACAGTTACATATAGTGTCAGCCCATCGTTGCTGATGCTTGGGGTGTCGGGGGGCAAACTGGCTGAATAAGAGCCTGGATTAGGACTAAAACTCCACTTCAGTGTGTTAGTAAGCGGGCCGTTATTTGCGCTCTGCCCGGAGTGCTGGGCATCGTGATGAAACATAGGCCACGCGCTGACAGAAGCGGCAGCGGCCACACTGGTATAAAACATAGAAAGACAGAAAGACAGCGCCAGCACGATAACGTTTACTTTAGATAAGCAATAAGTCTTCATATTTGAGTTACCTCCGTTTTTGGTTACCTCCCCCAGGATTCGCAAAGGAGATGATACAGCAAATATCCACAGCCTGTCAAGGTTACCCGTCATTTGTCAGCAATTCACGGTGAAGGCAAAACAGTGGCGAAATATATGATATATCTCATTGCACGCATTGCTATCATGCAGTTAGACTAGGGTGAGTAGTAAAATCTTACAGACTTCTAACGGAGGTATATAATGGCAGAGGTATTGGATCTGAAGAAGGTAATAAAGTTCTATCCCGACAGAATATCGCGGGAGATGTTGTCTGACAAGCCTGAGATGAGGGTAGCGCTGATGTGTCTGGAGGCAGGGCAGGAGTTGAAACCTCATACGGCACCTCTGAGGCTTATGATGTTCTGCGTAGAAGGACGCGGCGTATTTACAGTTGGGGATGAGGAGATTGAAGCAGACGCTAAAACCGCAATCCTCTGTGACCCGATGGTTCCACACGGTTTTAAGGCATCGCTGGGAGAGCGCCTTGTAGTAATGGCGGTAGTGACACCAGTAGATTAAGCATACTGTTGATAAAGCATGTGGAAAATACGTGGTGAAGGGGGGGTTACCCCCCCTTCGTCGTTAATCCTGCCGTATTATTTCTGGTCTAAAAATCCCTGCCTTACAATACTGTATTGCCCGGTCTCAGTATCAACTTCATAAATGTCGAAATTGTCCTGAAGGGAAAAGCCTGGTCCATGCACCGCGAAATTTAATGAAAGAGAGCCATTCTCTCCGCTGGACACCCTGTGAAACACTCCGGGCGGCCATGAGAGTACAGCGGGGGCTTCTACAACGAGTTCGCCGTTGTGCTTGACCCACTCAGCCGTTACTTCTATTGTTTCGACTTTTCCATGTGTTGGTGTATATAGCTCTGTAATCCTGGAGCCGAGGAATACGAGAAGATTATCAGTCTGAGCCTTATGATAGTACCAATAGCGCGCTGTATCACCTTTTATTGTTGGTGAAACGGCGTTTGGGCCGTGCTCAACCCTATCTACCGAGTCTATTCTATATATTTTATTTTCTGGAAGAACGTGGAATCTTACGCTCGGTGTATTTCTGAACTCCAGCAACGGTATTACTACAAACAAGCCATCCACAGATAGTTTTTTCAAGTGGCACATCCTCGCAAATTCATTGATGAGACATGAAGAAACAAAATGGCCATACCCCAAAACAAAGGGGTATGGCCTGATTAGAGTATTAAATGAAAAGTGGAGCCAAGACCAACGTAACCGTTGACAGTAATTTTATCAACACATGCAGAGACGGGCCGGCAGTATCCTTAAATGGATCGCCCACCGTATCACCAACCACGGCTGCTTTGTGGGTGTCTGAACCCTTGCCGCCCAGTTGCCCTGTCTCGATGTATTTCTTCGCGTTATCCCACGCGCCACCGCCGTTATTTAAGAACGTGGCCATGAGTATTCCGGCTATTGTTCCAACCATCAGCATAGCGGCAACCGCCTCAGCCCCAGCTCCTAATTGCTTAAACAACACACCGACCGCGATAGGCGACAACACCGCCACTAAACCAGGCACTACCATCTCCTTAAGCGCGCCCTTAGTAACTATGTCAACACAACGGCCATAGTCAGGTTTTGAAGTTCCGGCAAGAATGCCAGGATTTTCCTTAAACTGATCCCTGACGTCCCATATAACGTAATACGCCGCCTTTCCAACCGCCCTGATGGCCAGTGCTGAAAAGATAAACACTAACGCCGCACCAAGCAACGCACCGACAAACACCACCGGCTGCGCCAAATCTACGCTCTTAATAGGGTGACCGTAGTTTTCAACTTCGTCAAGATATGCCCTGAACAGCAGGAACGACGCCAGAGCCGCAGAGGCGATCGCGTATCCCTTAGTTAGCGCCTTGGTGGTATTGCCCGCCGCGTCTAACCTGTCAGTTCTGTCCCTGACATCTTTGGGTTGCTCAGTCATTTCGATAATACCGCCGGCGTTGTCCGAGATAGGGCCGAAGGTATCCATTGCCAATATATAAGCGGCTGGTCCGAGCATTCCCATCGTCGCAACAGCGGTGCCAAATATGCCGGCATTTGGGAATCCAGAGGCCTGGCCCAAATAATAGGCGGCCAGTATGGATATTGATATAACTATCGCCGAAGGGGCAGTACACTCCAAGCCCATAGCAATACCAGTGATGATGTTGGTCGCCGGCCCTGTCTGTGAGGCGTTGGCTATTTCCCTGACAGGCCTGAACCTGTACTCTGTGTAGTACTCAGTGATATAAATAAACCCGATGCTCGTTGCTACTCCGACAACACCGGCTAAAAACAAGTAAAACCACCCATTAGGAGCAGAGGGGTGGAAAAACAGCCACTTGCTCGCGATAAACAATCCAATAACGGTAAAAAACACGGTTA
>JADFYL010000108.1 GCA_015233045.1 Nitrospirota bacterium
TTGACTATGTGGACAGGACGCTGTCAAACCACCACCTGAGGGTTGCCATCATAGCGGACGATATAGCTAAGGCGTACGGACTTTCGCTTCAGACGCGACGGGATATTTTTGTTGCGGCCACCCTTCACGACATCGGCGTTTTTTCGCTCCGTGAGAAACTCAGTCTGGGCGAGTACGATATCAATAATCCTTACGAACATGCCGAGAAGGGTTACTGCATGATAGAAGAATTTGTTGTATTGAGTGCTGCCGCCCCAATAGTCCGGCATCATCACGCCAAATGGGACGATGGAAGGGGGCGTTACTATGGCAAGGAGGAAGTCCATCCTGGCGCTCATATCATCCACTTGGCTGACAGAATTGAAATCTTATTAAATAAAGGCGACGAGGTGTTAAAACAGAAAAACCCTATTGTTAAGGCCATAAGAGCTCGCTCCAATACGCTGTTTAATCCACGCCTTGTTGAGGTGTTTGCTGATCTTTCAGAGAAAGAGAGTTTTTGGTTTGACGCGTCGTACTCCGAAGTAGATGAGTTGATATTTAACAGCGAAGTCCTTCCAGAAAAAGAACTCAACATAGATGAGCTTGAGGAGATAGCGCGGCTTTTCAGCCATGTAATTGACTTCAGAAGCGTGTTCACGGCGGTACACTCGGCAGGGGTCAGCGACGTCGCCAGCACGCTGGCGAGGCTTGTTGGGTTCTCTACTATAGAGTGCAGGTTGATGGCGATAGCGGGGCATTTGCACGATATAGGAAAGCTGGCCGTGCCTACAGAGATATTGGAAAAGCCCGCGAAGCTCGACGAGGCAGAGATGAACGTAATGAAGAGCCATACCTACTACTCGTACACTATCCTCAACATGGTGAAAGGGTTGGAGACGATTAACATGTGGGCGTCCTTTCATCACGAGAGAATGGACGGCGCTGGCTATCCATTTCATTTCAAGGGTGATAGTCTGCCCATTGGCTCAAGGATAATGGCCGTGGCGGACGTGCTCACGGCAATCTCAGAGGACAGGCCATACAGGAAAGGTATGGACAAAGAAACGGCGCTGTTTGTAATCCAGGACCTCGGCAGCAAAAACGCCCTTGACAAAACAATCATTAAAACGGCTGCGGCTAATTTTGATTATTTAGATGAGGTCAGGCATGATGTTCAGGAGCGGGTAAGACAAGAGTATAAGAATTTGAAATCAGGGATATGTTTTCCCAGCAACCGTCCCCAAAATACCTGACGATATGCCACAAATAAAAATAGGCAGCCTAGTCCTCAGCCCACAGGAAAGACCCGCCGTTGCGGTTCCTCTTACCGATGTGGATGTGTCGTCTGTAGGGACATTGCAGACGGCGGATATAGCGGAACTGAGAATTGATATGTTTGTAACACATAGTCTGCCGCACATAATTGATATTTTTAAAACCTTCAAAAATAAATTCCCCGGAGTGCCGGTTATTGCCACATGTCGGTCGAAAGAAGAGGGTGGGGCGGCGGCAATTGCCGACGAGCTCAGGGCAAAAATCTTTACCCACATCATAGACCTCACCGACGCGATTGATATAGAGGTCGAATCAGACATATCGGCGGAAATCTCCACTTTGGCCAGCAAACACAGTAAAACCCTTATCGCCTCGTATCACAATTTCTCTCAAACCCCTGATGAGAAGAAGCTTGAGGAGGTCTATGAACAAGGCAGACAGATAGGGGCACGCATAGTTAAAATCGCCGTTACCCCAAACAACATGGGCGACATAAAAAGGCTTACAGAGTTTACATTAAACCATAGGCCAGTGGTTACTATTGCAATGGGGGACAAGGGAATGGCCTCGAGAATATTTCTGCCGCTTGTGGGTTCTCTGTTTACGTTTGCCTCACTGGAGACGGTGACTGCCCCCGGCCAGATGTCAATTGTCGAGGTCAGGAAATTCTACCAAACGTTTTAGGCAGCCGGAGTTCTGGAAGCCGCCAACGGGCGGCAGCCCAAAATCAGCAGGTAAAACATGGCGAGATTTACGGGGTGAAGGGGGGGTTACCCCCCCTTCGTCGTTAATCTTTACTCTTCCTTTGTAAATTCCTTTAATGTGGGCAGATCCGAGAGGTTTTTCAGGCCAAAGTATTTTAAGAATTCCTTTGTTGTTGTGAAAATTAGTGGTTTGCCGGGCGCGTCCTTTCTTCCTGCGATTTTAATCAGATCCCTCTCAAGTAGTACTTTAATAGTCCAGTCGGAACTTACGCTTCTGATTTCCTCAATCTCCACCTTGGTGATAGGCTGTTTATAGGCGACAAGGGCAAGTGTCTCAAGGGCGGCGATAGAAAGTTTCCCTGATGTCCTTGATTTCTTTAAATTTTTTATCCACTCCGCAAACAATGGGTTGGTAACCATCTGATATCCGTCGGCAAGTTCGGCAATCATCATACCGCCGTCTTTTCCTCTGTATTGGCTTGTAAGCGCAGCCACGGCGTCGGCGACCTCGGCGTCAGAGAACCCGGTAAGGCGTTTTAAATCGGCAATTGAAAGGGAATCTCCGGCTACGAAAAGCAGGGCCTCAATGACCGCTATTTGTTCAGATTTCTCCATGTGTTTAACTCAAGGGGCGACAACTGGTTAAGCTGCTCGTGAGAGCCTTTCTTATCAATAAAGAACTTATCCATCACGACGATTTTATCATTGGTAATATCCTCGCAGGTCCTGCTGAAATCTACTTCGATGCCCCCTATGTACATGATATTGATATTATCCATGATGGCAAGCGCTGTTAACTGGCTCTTAAGCCACGGCATTTGCATTTCGTATGCCCTTACTGTAAGGTCAAGCAGGTGCAGACCGTTGTCCTGATGTTCGATATCGTACTTGTTGATTATCCCACTTAAATATTTGCTGAGCAGCTTTAAATCATTATCTTTGGGAGCCCTTGTGCCGTGGCGGATTTTCTCATAACACGATATTATTGCCCCGCACGCGGTTGTCGGTTTTGAGTGGCCGTGCCTGACAAGCGCTCCGTAGGTCTTTTTCTCATCGTCGTAACCGATGTGGGCGAAATTGAATATCAACAGATTGCCGTCTTCCCTGTCTGGAATGTGGTGGGCGGCTGGAAGCAGACACTCATATGTCTTTACCTTAGGAATAAACAGCCCTCCGAAAAGTCTCAAGCCGTAATATTTCTCCATGTGAATGACGCTGTGGTCGTCATCAAACTTTGCGGGATGGCATTTTCGCAGCTCCCGTTTAATGTGCTCAATGATAGTCGTACACTGGTCGTCAAGGCAGGTTATTATGACCAAAATGGTATTTATTCCGAGGCAGATTTCATATCTCTCCATCAGTTCCATGACTATATCACAAAGCTCGGAGATATGTACCGCCCTGTCTATAAAATCGCCATACCTCGTTGACAATGACATGTTTTTTACCTCAGGGTCGAGGATATCTGTTTAAAAAAATCCTCGGTTATGACGATCTCGGCCTCGCCCGCATCGGCAATGGTCTCAATCTGGGCCTTTATTGCCGCTGTACGTTTTTGAGTCTCACTCTGCAGGGCGCGGCTATGGATTATCAGACCGCTGCACTCGTAACGCACACTTATATCAGGGTCAATGTGTATGAGCGCTGCCCGAACCCTGTATACCAGTTCTATGTTATGAGCGGCGGCAATTGAATATGTCATGGGCTGGAAACGTCTGCCTTTGGATGTCATAGAGATAATCTCAATGGCGTCTTCTACCGTGATTTGGCCGATGTTCAGTGCTATATCATAGTGTTTTGGGTCGTCGTCTTCGAAGTTATAGAGTGCCTTTATCAACTTCTTGTGCGAACTGTCTTCCTTAAGGAGTTGTTTTTCAGCAGCCTTGTCAGAAATGTTTATTCTTGATGCCCTGATACGTGCCCTGTCCTCAAGGTTTGAGATTATATAGGTCTTAAGTACGTGTGAGATACCTTCTAATAACACACGCCCAACAAAACCGCAATACACTATGTTGTCTCTCAAGAAGAAGCGCATGAGAGTCGCCTCGTAACAGGCTAGATACCTATGTCGTTCCTCCAGGGACATCCCAAAAAGGGTCGGCGGACTTTCGTAGGAATTCTTTATTTTTTCGGGCGATACATGATATTCCTCCGCTGCCAGGGCGGTTATCTGTTCACTGATTACCAGTTCGCTGCTTGTCGTAGCGGCTACCTCCGCCGCTATGTCTCTGCCTCTGCAACAGGGACGGTTATTTATAGTTATAATAGACATCAACACCTCACGCTTTCAGGAAATACTATTCATACAATTCTACTTTAAATAACAAACTTTAAGCAACGGGCATTCTTTTTCGGTACTGTTTTCGTGTGCGGTGGCGTGAACCGCCTGTATGGCCTGTGCCTCAGTCCGAAAAACCCTGTCCTCGCCTATCTTGTTATACAGGCCAGTGCGTTTGATGACATCCATAACCTGGTCTTTTATGGCGACAAACGTGATTTCAATATCCCTGTCACGCAGCCTTGTCACAATCATACCGAGTATCTCTTCGCCTGAGGCGTCTATTTCGTTTATACCGTCGCAGCAGATAATCACATGCCGCAGTTTTGGTTTTTCTGACAGTTGGAGCAATATCTGGTCTTCAAGATATGATGTGTTGGCAAAAAACAGCGAGCTGTCAAAACTCACGGCCGAGATATGCCCACACTGGTTTAGTCCGAACATGTCGCTGTTGCGAAGTGTGCCGTCCTGATGTCTTGACAATATAGTAAGGCTTGGTTTCATTGAGCGGTATAAGTAGTGCCCGATTGAAAAGGCAACGCCTATCATTATACCTTTATCAAGATGAGGGGCAAAGGCCAGCGTAAAGAGAAACGTTATAATGGCGGCCGCGCCGTCGTACTTTTGGGCGTGCCACACGTGGACTATCCCTTTGACGCTTATCAGGCCCATGACGGCCATCATTATTATTGACGCCAACACCGCCTGCGGCAGATGATAAAGCAGCGGTGTGAATAAAATTAGTGCAACCACCACGATACAGCTTGTGAAGACGCTCGACATCCCCGTAACAGCCCCCGCTTGCAGATTAACGGCGGAGCGCGAGAAAGACCCCGATGTGGCATAGCTTTGTCCCATAGACCCGGCGATGTTGGCCAGTCCCTGCCCGATAAGTTCCCGATTCGGGTCAAGACGCTGTCCGGTTCTGGCGGCCATTGCCTTTGCTATTGAGATGGCCTCCATAAAGCCGAGAATTGATATGATAATGGCATTTGGCAATATAATAAAAAACATGCTTAGGTCAAACTTGGGAAAGGCGAATGTGGGAAGCCCCTTGGGGATAGTGCCTATGACAGCCCCACCTGAGCTCAATATTAATTTATCTGCTGGCAGGGGCTTGTTGCCGACGGTAAGATGCCATACTTCGCCCTGCCTTTTAGTATCACTGATAACGAAGCCCTTGCCATCGTCCTCAGACTGGAGCTTAACCGACCTCAACTGGCCTCTGAGCAGCTTGGCCCTCTTTTTCTGTTCATCTTTAAAGATGTTTAATCTATCTATTTTTTGTGCGGCCTCCAGTACTGCAAGAGGCTCGGCGTGTTTGTCCTTTTTTGCTTCGGCAAGCCCTTTGGATAACAATGTCAGCTCTTTGGTAGCAGTTTCCACCTCACCTAAAATCTTATTATAGTCTGTTATCTTTGTTGTAATCTCTTCGGAGTGAATAGCGGTCAACGGGGCCTTTTGTACTTTCTCAAATCCTATTAGCCATGAGACAAAAGTCGTGAGTACCACGGCGATGAGGACGTTTGGGAGTCTTGGATTAATCTTCCTAAGCGCAAACATAACAAAAAATGAGGCGAGCGCGAAGGCGAGCGTCGGCCAGTGGGTGTACTCAACAGCGGCCTTTACGACGTTAATGACGGTCTCATAATGGTGCTCGGCATTGTCAACCGAGACACCGAGGAGATTGGCAAGCTGTGATGTGGCGATTATCAACGCGGCGGCGTTGGTAAAACCGATGACAACGGGGTGTGAAAGGAAATTAACGACAAGACCAAGTCGAAAAACCCCGAGAAAAAGCTGAAAAACTCCAACCGAAAGTGCAAGCAGCACGGAGTAGGCAATAAAGGCCTCGCCGCCTTTTGTAGCCAGGGGTTCTAAGGACGCGGCGCTCATAAGCGAGACAACCGCAACCGGACCGGTGGCGAGCTGACGGCTTGAACCAAAGAGAGCCGCCACAATAGGGGGCAGGAAAGAGGCATAAAGCCCGTAGTACGGGGGAAGCCCGGCCAACTGCGCATATGCCATCGACTGCGGTATCAGCACAAGGGCTACGGTAATGCCGGCCATAAGGTCAGCCCGGAGCTTTACCGCGCCATAGTCTTCAAACCAACTCAGAAAAGGAAACAACCTCCCCATCAACGAGCCTTTCGTCATCTGCAAACCCGCGGCATAGTCATTTTACCTATTCCCCAATCACCGTAAATATCAGCACGCGTTATTTTAGACATAAGCAGTCAAAAAAATCAAATGAGTAATCAACTTATTAAAAAAAGCCCCGTATGAGCATTCTGGACAGTGGAGGCGATGATTTTGGGTGGATGATTGCGGGTTAGTGGGTATCTTAGATATGGCTTTCATCGTAGGAAGGAATATACAGCCTCAAAATTTACAATGCTCACAATTTACTGTTCAGATTTATGCTCAAATCGTGTTTCATATTCCCAAGCTGCATTATTTTACCACGTAGTTCATGACCATTCATCTTTTCTATAGCATTTTTAACCGATTCAGAATTCTCGAAACATATGAATCCAAAGCCCATAGGTCCTTTTTTATCCGGTTTTTGTGGAAGATAGATATCTATAATATTACCGAATTCATCAAATAGGTTTCTTAAATCTGATTCTGTAACAGCATTGCTTAAATTACCAATATATAGTCCTTGTTCGGCAGGGTATATCGTCAGCTTAGGTACAGACTCAGGTGGAATGACGTTAAACCGTTTAACATCTTTTCTATTTGTGTTTTTACCCTTAGCGATTATTACAGCTGCTCTATTACTAATTCCTTTGAGAACACCATATTTTCTTAATAAGGACATTTCTTCTGAATATATTTCTTCTCTATCTGTATATATTGCACGATAAATATCGTTAGGGGAGATTTTTCTACCATCCATGCCAAGAACAATAATCCTTTTTTGACGAGGTGTTAATTTAAAATTTTCAAATAGTTTAAGCCAATGAAGTTCCTTCTCTGTAAATACAGACTTGTGGTATAATGTTATTGTGAATGATTGATTATCGGATGAAAGCTCCGGCTTTTTTAGTTCGCTTGTATTTATTATATCAAAAATATTTTTTAAACCTTCACCAAGTTCCCTCATAATCTTATTTTTAGCTAAAACACTTGCGATTAAAGAATTTCTTGATTCATGAGCTCCTTTAAGCTCTTTAAGTTCTTCTATCTTTATAGTTGAAAGTAAGGCTCCAGGACTTTTGATTTCCATACGGTCATCGAATATATAAATCTCAATTCCACTTTGGATACTATAGTCACGATGTGCTATCGCATTAATGAGTGACTCACGGCAGGCACCCTCCGGGTATATATACTTAGGAACAAATTTACTATCCTCTCGTTCTGTTTTATATGATAAATAAAGACTTAACCTCTCCCATGATGAGATTAAAAGTTCAAAAATATTTCCCCGTAAAGGTTCATCTTTTTCAACGTTATAATCTTTCCCTCCAAGCAGCTCAGTTCCTTTTACCTTGAGAATCCTTACCTGACATCTCGGATGCCACTTTTGTATATCTTTTGAAAAGAGAAGTAAGGCAGCTTTTCTAAGACGTATCCCGGATGTTGTATACTCGGCAATATTCAGTTGCTGCAGGTACCTCGCAACGCTCAGCCCACTTAAATAATTGTCTGCAAGGCTCTGTACAAGATCTATATCAAGGTCGGAGACCTGTGCCCCGTCTATAAAGCAACGGTCATACTCTCTGGAGTTTGCCTCCTTGCGTTCAAAATTAATTACATCAAAACTCACCGGTATGTTTTGCTTATCGTTTCTCTTTAGGCAACGGCCATCGGAAAGCTGATAGATTTTATCTGCACCTTTATTTACAGAAAAAAATAAGAGAACCTTGCCGTCTATCGTTATCTTGGGTGATCTGCCAAGTGGGAGTCTGCTGTCCTTAATAAGATGGGTAGTTACGGCGTTAATCATAGTGTTTATATCGTTTTCACTATGTGGAATTCCGGTTATCGTTCCATCGTCTTCAACACCGATTAGTAAATCACCACCGTCGGCATTTGCAAATGAAACTAAAGTCTCTGCAATGTCTTTGCAAATTCCTTTTACGCTGCGCGGTTTCTTGTTCCCTTCTTTCCCATCTAAGGCGGACTTAAACTCACTGTAATGACTCTCCCCGAGACGTATAGTATTTCTAATACGCTCATCGGGATATAGTGCAACACTGTCCCCGTCATCAGCCATACGCTTATCCTACCACAACTATGAGCATTAAGTGAATAAACTGGTCATGCAATTTTACGCTTGACAAACGCCACCCAAATATGAGACAATCGGTAGTCTGACGTGGGCGGGTAGCTCAGTTGGGAGAGCACAGCCCTTACAAGGCTGG
>JADFYL010000109.1 GCA_015233045.1 Nitrospirota bacterium
ACACCGCTACCAATGCGATTAAAAATCTATTGGCTAAGACAGCCGGTGGCGCAGCCAAGGAAGTGTTACCAATGGCCGCATATGAGGCTGCCCATTATCCGAATCAGGGCGAGACAGTAGCGGGTAATGCCCTAAGTGGCGCAGAGATGGGCGCGGGCTTTGGGGCTGCCGGAGGCGCGTTAGGCTCGATTGCCGGTGGGTTATCTCCGGTGTTGGCAAGTGCTTTAAAGAAGGTTGAGGCTAAAACTGCATTGTCTGACGCCGAGAAGTCGGCTATGGCCGCCTATGGGTATATTAATCCTGCCGTGATAGGTGGTGGTATGGGATTCACCGAACCGGCACAGGATTGGAATGAAAGGCTACAACATATGGCGTTAGGTGCTGGTACGTTTGCGGCTTCTCATGCGCTTAGTCAGATACCCTCTGCACGTATTAGCGATTTGTGGGGCGCGAAGCCTCCGGAGGCCACGGTTACCACTACGGCCACGCCCACTGCCGGGGCCGCACCCATAGCACCTCAACCAGACGATATAATCGCCGCACTGCCAACAGACGGCGATAAGGCAGCAGTACAGGACACCATAGATACTCTGGTGAAGGAAGGCGTGAAGCCGGACGAGGCGAAGGCCGCCGCGCTTGGCTGGACACCAGAGGATATGCAGGGTATGAATCCGGCGCAGTTGTCGGACGTAGTTGAAAAGGAGATTACAAAGAAGCCTGTAGAGCCACTGCAAGCCACGCCGGAGGGCGCAAAGGTTGAGCCTGACCAAACTATCGTGGCTGGTGAGAAAGGCGCAGGGAATGAGCCACAGGCGGCCAGTGGGTTAGCGGAGCAGCTACGCCAAGACGTAACCGGTTTGAAGACAGAGGCAACCACGCCGGACACACTTCAATCAGCCATAACCGACATACAGGGCGGTAAGGCATACCCCAAGCTCACCGCCGACCAGAAGGCTGCGTTGAAGGACGCAGGGCTGGTTCAGGGGAAGTTGGCTAAGGTGAGTGAAATTAAGGCTATTAAGGATATGAAGGCAGAAGGCGACACCAGCTATGATGTGAAGAAGCAAGGGGAAATCCAGACGGTGAAGCTGACTGATGAGGAGATGGCGGAGATTAAAAGCAAAATTAAATCTCCTGAAACTCTTGCTCTTATTGAGAGCAAAAGGGATTCTATTGAGAAAGAACCAGCACGTGTAACTGCAAATTACAGAGAAGCATTTTTAAAGGAATTCGGGTTGGGCAATAAGCCACAAGTGGAAATCTCAACTCCGATAGAAAAGGTAACAATAAAGAAATCACACTATTTGAAGTTGGCAACGCATTCCGATAAAAGTCGTGGCGAATTCATTAATTATATAAAACCTACACTGGAAAGGCCAGACGACATAAGAAATGTTGACGGTGAACATACGTATGTCAAATTATTCAAGAATGGAGAAGTTAAGCTACATACGACAATCGTTAAAGTAAAGCCTGATGGTACTTTTTATGTTACCAACATTCCGGTTTCTAAAATGAATAAGTGGCAAGCAAAGTTTCTTAAGGGCGAATCTATTTTACCGGATGCACTCAAGGGCAGCAGTCCGGTAACTACTGCCCTGGCGGAGCTGACGAAGGACACCATATCCGCATCTGATGTCCCCAGGCCGACTTCAGGAGACGTGCCTTCTCCTGAGGGCAATTATATGTTACCACACTCCACCGAGCCTGTCAAGCCCGAAAATGAAGGCGCCCTTGACCAGACGAAAAAAGATATAACCGCCGAACAGAAGCGCATACTCGGTGAAGGCACTAAGTCAGAGTTCGTCGAAGGCGATGTCCGCAAGGCGCATACACCAGAAGAGGACGAGGCCGCCTTGAGTAAGCACGGATTGATACCGGACACGGTAGGCGAGGCCGTCGCTGTCGGCTCACACAAGTTCAATGCGGACAACCTGACGCATACGATTAAGCTGTCTATGATGACACCAGAGGAAATACGGGCTACCTCTCTACACGAAATCGGACACGGCATACAGAAGACCTTAGAGGCTATGGGTAGAAAAACAGATAAGGCGCTCCTTGAGGCCGCGTTTAAGAAAGAGGCCAAGGCCAACGGTGAGGCCGTCAGTGAGACGATAGCCGACAAGTTCAGGGATTACGTCTTAGGCAAAGAGAATGCAGAGCCGAAGGGCTTAGTCCGGCGTATCTTTGACCGGATACTTGAGTTCGGAGAAAAACTAAAGAACTACTTGAACAGTAGAGGGTTTAAGTCTGTCAATGACATATTCGGTGAGGCGTATGAAGGGAAACTGGCGGGGGGAGTGGCAAAGCGCGGCAGTAAAGATGTCAAGACCTATGACGGTAAAAATATTGGTGAGCAAGGCGCTGGGCCGGAGGTTGATTATTCGATAGCTGGTGATATTAAAGACAAGGTAAAAGATTTCCTGAAATCTAAAGATGACGAAGAGAAGTTACGAGATAAGGCGGCCAAAGAGGGCTTTATGCCAATAGGCCAAAAATGGAGAGGCAATGTTGACCAGAGTGAATATAGAAATTGGGTGTTAACTCAAAACATTCAGAACGACATAAAAAAGTTAGCCGGTGAGAAACCAACAATGTTTTCTCCTACAGGTAAATACGGCGATAAATCGAAAGAGATAGACAGGGCATTACAGCTCTATGTAGATATGAAACGCAATCCGTCAGACTTGGCCGCATATTACAGTGATTTTACGGACAAGCAAAAGGCCGAAGTAGCCAATATGGAGAAGTGGCAAAACAATAAGCAGTTTCAAGAAATAGCCAAAGAGATAGAAAAACAGTACGGCTCAAAGGCCGACGAAGCCCTTGCCGAAGGGATTATTAAAAATAAGCTCCCCGGCGGCGGGTATGTCAACCGTCAATATGCCGATAAGCCCTATGCCCCGGACAGGACACAACACAGGAAATACAACACCATCTTTGAGGCATGGGCAAAGGGCGGCAAAGAATTAGGCGTAGAAGGCGCGACTAATAGTCTGCGGAATCATCACAACGAAATAGACGCGCTCATAGCCAAGAAGCATTTAATAGAAGACCTAAAGGGTGCTGAATTTCAACCAGGGCAAAAGCTGTTATCCACGACAAAAGAAGAAGGATATAAGAAAGCTCCGAACGCTATGAAAACATGGGTGCGCGCTGAGGGTGTAAAATCAGAAAATCCAGAGGCAGGCATAAACGAAACTAAAGATTTACGGTGGGACGCTAAGGGTAATGTAGAACAGCTTAAACCGCTGTATGCGCCTGGGCCGGTAGCGGATATGCTTGACAACGCTTTCAGTCGATCTAAGCTCAAAGGGATAAGAGGTATAGACGGGATAACAGCTTTCAACGCCATAGCGAAGAGAACCATCTTAATGAGCAACTTGTATCATCATCAAGCGTTCTATCGTGAGTTTGCTACTGTGTCATTAAGTGACCCGATTAAGGCCATGAAAGATGGCAATACGGCTGTCATGGCAATGAATAAGGACGTAATGAACCTTGTCTATCACGGGCTGACATTAGGACGGCAGCGGCTGGAATATGAAGAGAGCTTTTGGAATAAAGACAAAGGAAAGATTGAATCCTTAATTGATAAAGCGCCCATAGTTTCAGCAGTCAAAGACAAGATGAAGGGTTTATATGACGCACAGTCAAGATGGTTGTTTGAGACGTTCGGTCAGGGATTAAAGGTTAAGGCGGCGATGCTTACGCTTGAACGTGAATGTAAAAGGCGAGGGATTGATGTTCCTGATGAGCAGCTTTATAAAGATACCGCCGAGCTTATGAATAACAAGTTTGGCGGGCTGAACCTCGAACGAGAGTTTAGGAATCCTACGGTGCAGCACCTTTTCAGGATATTTGCCCTGGCGCCGGACTGGACAGAATCGAACATCAGGCTTATGGGTAAAGCCCTTATGGGTGGCAGTCAACAAGAGAAGTCTATGTATCAACGGACGTGGGGAAATGTTATTGCTAAGGGTGTCGGGGCAACGGTAGTGGCGAATCTGATTATGTCGGCATTTGATGATAAGAGCTATTGGGAACGCACGAAGCAGGCGTATGATGATGGACACTTGAAGGTATTAGATGTGAATATCACTCCGTTGACGAGGTTGTTTGGCGGGAATGAAAACGACCGCAAATATTTCAGGCTTATCGGCCATTACGCTGACCCTGTTAAAGCGGTGCTTAATCCTTTAACCTTCCTGAAACACAAAGCATCCCCGTTATTCAGTATGGCTCAAAGCGCATTGACGGGGCAGGACTGGAAAGGGCAGGCGTTTACAAGTGCGTCTGAGTTGGCAGGCACAGACGAAAAAGGCGTATATCTGAAAAACACAAAGACACACAATGCTGGTGAACCTAAGGGCGGCCAGCTTGCCGGTCACTTAACTAAGCGGGAAGGCAATAAGGGGCCGATAGGGTATGGCCAGATACCATCGTTCTTAGCGTCAAGTGCTACAGGACTTATGCCGGTGCAATTGCAAGCGTTGCTAAATTATGCCACCGGTGAGCAGGACGGTATAGACACTATTACAAAGAGTTTAGGTATCATGGAATCGTCAACATATAACACGCCTAAGAAACTGGGCGATGAGTGGACACAGAGATACTTAGACGCTAAGAAACAGGGCGACGCCGGTGCGATGGCGAAGGTTAAGTCTGAGGTGGCGAAGTTTAACGCCAAGCAGGAAGAGAAAGACGAGCCGACCGTGAACTTGACAAAGCTGCTTATGGCCGCACAGAAGAAAGAGAGATTGGCACAGCAGTACAAGGCCGCGGTGGGGAGGTAGTTGACTAAATCCTTCCCTTGTGTTATGCTGAAACTATGAGCGTGATTGCTATACCTAAACCATTACGTGAGAAACTGGGCGAAGAGGCCACTGATGCCCTTATTGAAGTCTTAAATAAGGTTGAGCCTGATACTGCAAGAATCAAAGCTGAACTAACCAATGAACTGGCAACAAAGGCTGATGTAGTCGAATTACGTGTTGAGATAGAGAAAGTACGTTCTGATCTGAGCGTGAAGATAGAGAATGCCAGCAAAGAGAATATCAAGTGGATGTTCCTATTCTGGACTGGTCAAGTAGCTGTGACTATCGCCATAATCAAATTCCTAATTCTAAAGTAGTACGGCTGACCAGCCGAAGCCAGCCAGCCGCCTCTTTCAATGTCTACGCAGTCATCCTCTGTTTACAGCACTCACAGCGCGGATATAGGTTCTGCTCCGGTATATAGTGCCACATGACACGGCCTAAGTAGTCTATGTTTTCGGCCTCGTCAAACTTCCTGATTACGGTGTTCATATCGAGTATGAAATCGCCCGTCTTGACAGGCGCGTTGGTGTCTATCATAACCGCGTCACCTACTTGGAAGTTATAGACCGCCTCGGTCAATGTGAAGTATTTGAGGGTTGCCATCTCTTCTTGTCGGGTCATATCGTCACCTCCGGCATATTTAATACCTTCCCGCCGAACAATCCTTTACTCCACATCTCCTTATGGATGGCGTCCTTTCTTTCGCTTAACCACATCATAGACCTATTGTACTGGCTTGCGGTTAAAGAACTTAGGCTTTGGGCGTGGTGCATTTCACAGACTTGAGCCTTCAGGAATTCAGTCTCTTGTGCCGTTGTGGTTTTCTGCCCCTGCTTCTCGTTTAGCTGTCTCTGGAGAGCGCCTACGCTCCGGCATGTACCCTGTAACTTGTAAATCAGGTAGTCCGATAAGGCGTCCACGGGTTTGATGTCATGTTCGATAAGTGTTACTCTGTCCTCAAGCTGTAACTGCTTCTCGCGTAACATCATGATGGCTTGAGCCTGTAACATGATTGGGTCATCAGAGTAAGTGGCTACTGCATTCGTTGAGTATGCGCCTGTCTTGCGAATTGAGGGTAGGACCTCGGATGTTACCCATTTGCGGAACTCTTTGGCTTGAGGCTTATTGCTTCTCATAATGAGGTTGTACAAGCCAGATTCGTTGATTGACACCATTTCTTGTTGTCCACTAAGGGTGTCCACCTTTACTGGACGCCCCTTCTCATCATCGTCTAACTTTGAAATTGCATCACGATACTTTGAAATCCCTAAAACATCGCACGCGTCCTTTGCAACAAACCACGGATTCCCCTTGTCATCTAAGACAGCTCGTACTTTGAAAGACTGGTAATTGAATACGGAAAGCTCTGTGGACATACTGTTGGTATTCTGTACGTTATTCATAACGTACCTCCTTGGTGTTAGACATTTTCGGCCAAAGTAAAACCCCGGCCTTGTCTCTGCACCAAGTATGCAGCCGCTGCCTTACGACAGACCGGAGGCCGGGGCGATAGGATACCCCAAAAAAAAGACCAATTAAGGCATTGGTTAGCCACTTGGTTACATAGACATCTACAAGATAGCACAGGCGGAGCGCCGGTGTCAAGAGGATTGACAGAAAATTTATTTTATAGTATTGTAAAGACATGGCAACGGCGATAGATACTCTGAAAATATATGAACGGCTTAAAAGCGCTGACATCACCGACAAGGCCGCGAAGGAAATAGCCGAAGTTTTGCAGGATGTTGTTGTGGCAGACCTCGTAACCAAGGACGAACTTGACAAGGCATTGTCCAGACAAACAGCGGATATAGTCAAATGGGTGGCTGCCATGCTCGTGGCGCAAGCCGCTGTTATCGCTGCTCTTACCAGATTGTTTTCACACTGATTTAACATCCAAACACACAGGCGCGGGGGGCGTGTCAAGAGTTGTAAATAATTTTTCTTTGTGGTATGATGGGAACTATGAATAGACGAACATTGAATATACTCCAGGGCATAGGTAGTGTGCTTGAGATATGTCAGGACGTAGATTATAGCAAGTATGTGCCTAAGATAAAGAGTGCTGATACTATTGATTATGGCTCTATTCAAACGGATGCTGAGAACATACGTAGTTATTGGGAAAAGGCTGGGGATTATCTTCGTTACGCTATGAGCATTGTTGATGACGAAAAAGATAAAGAAGCCAAAACCAAGTAGCCTAATGGCAACTCCTTCTGTTCCTAACCGTATGCCGTCTCTTACTGGAGGTGGTGTTTCGACACAAATCACAGCACATAGCGGCCCTATCCCTGATCCGGCAACTTTACAGGCATATGAGAAAACTTTACCAGGACTTGCTGAAAGAATCGTAGTGATAGCAGAAAATGAACAAAAATATAGGCATAAAATAGGGGAAAATGAACAAAAGCATAAACATAAAGCAGAAGATGACGCTTTGATTTTAAAGAAAGATGCTCTTAACATAGATGCAAAAGAACGTTTTCGAGGGCAAACATACGGGCTTATCATTGCAATGGCAGGCTTAATTGCCTCTGTAATCTCCGTTTCACTACATGCCCAAACTACAGCCTCAATCATCGGTGGAACTACAGTTGTCGGCCTCGTAACAGTTTTTGTAACTGGCAAACTAAAAGAACCTAAGCAACCCTCAAAAAATGAGCCAGAGCAATCTTCTCCCCCTGCCAAAGTATAATATCCACACAGGCGGCGCGCCGGTGTCAAGAGAGTTGACAAGATTTTTTTAATGTGGGAAGGGCGGCGGTACTGGAGCAGATGAAGAGGCTCACGGGGAAGTGAAAGTAATACTTTAGGTGTGGTGCAGAATTAAATCTCCTGTGCGTATTCTGTGCGTAAAACTGCATCCCTAAAGTACAACTTTAACAGTGAAAAAGGCAGGTGCAGCATAGGTGCAGATTAGGTGCAAAATGCACCCTTTTTTGATACTCTATGATACCTGATGATACTGTATGATACTTGAGATATTGGCGTCCCATGCGGAAAGGTAAGTGCCCCCTGCAGGATTCGAACCTGCGGCCCCAGGATTAGGAATCCTGTGCTCTATCCTACTGAGCTAAGAGGGCGTACTGTAGGAACGCCATCAAGATAGTAACATAACAGCGTAGGCTAACTCAAGAACATTGTCAATGATTGTCGTACCAAAATAGAAATGTCCTATTCAGTTAATTATGCCCCTTCCTCTGCCGCCATTGCCGATGTGCTCTGCTCTTTCGTGTCTTTCTCCATTCCCCCATCTCTATTAACCAATGCCGTAACGTCTCATCGCTTATCTCTATTCCTTCTACTTCCTTAAACTTTTCTGCCGCTAAGGTCGGACCAAATCCTTTATACTTCTCCTGATATATTACCTTTACTCGCGCCTTTAGCTCTGCCGAATAGCTCCTCTCTGATTCCACCCCTCTCAGCTTATGCGGAATCCCCTCCGCCCCCTCTTCCTTAAACCTCTTTGCTATCCTCCTTATCTGCCTCTCGCTTATCCGTAACAACTCCGCCCCCTCTCTATGTTTCAGACTCCCTTCTTCCACTTTTTCCATCACATGCAACTTCTTCAAATCCCTCGCGTTTACCATCAGCATGTCCTCTTTGGCCATTGTACCCTCTTTCCTTCTATGGTACCGCCTCGCTTTTTAGGACATTTCTATTTTGGTATTACATGATTATTTTTTCTCGTGTGTCGATTGTTGCTGGATTTAGGGACTACGCGAGGC
>JADFYL010000007.1 GCA_015233045.1 Nitrospirota bacterium
ACGCCTCCGCGGCAGACTCATCCCCACCTCAAAAAAAAAGGGGGGGGGCTGGCCTACTATTGTGACACAGTCTGTTGTCCGGAATCGTCATTTAAGTAGTCGTTCCATGATGATCTGAGGGATAAGGATAGATTCCGGACAAGCCGGAATGACAGACAAAGAAAAGAACAGTCTGGAAATCATTGCAACTTCCCACATTTGAGAACTTGTTTTATTCGTTAGAACAAAATTACCGTGATCCCCGACATCCCCGACATAATTATTAGCAAATATTCAAATCTCTATGCTATACTGATGGAGGATTTATCGGGTCGCGAAGGCCTGTGTGTAAGAGCCGCGAAGGCAGCAACAGCAACCAGCTTGTGCGTGGGCATGTGTCGGTTGGTTTGTGATTGCCTCCGCGGCTTTTAGTTTTTAACTATGTCGCATATTTAGGTTATGTACTAAACATATTTAAAATGGGAGATAGAGATGCACATACCGGACGGCTACCTAAGCCCTCAGACGTACATACCGATGTTTGCGGTTACGGGAACGTTTTGGGCTGTGGCGCTGCGGAAATTAAAGAGGAGGCTCTCGGTGAAGGAGATTCCTTATCTGACGATGGCCTCGGTGTTTTCATTTCTCATTATGATGTTTAACATCCCGATTCCAGGGGGAACGACGGGCCATGCCGTCGGGGCGGCAATCGTCGCAGTGCTGCTTGGGCCGTGGACTGCCGTTATGGCGGTGTCGGTGGTATTAATCGTTCAGGCGCTTGTGTTTGGCGATGGGGGGATTACCGCAATCGGCGCGAATTGTTTCAACATGGCGGTTGTTATGCCGTTTGTTTCCTATTGGGTATTTAAGCTAATAAGGGGAAAGTCCGCAAGTTTGGCGAGGTTGTCAGCCGCGGCCTTCTTATCCGGTTATGTGGGTCTTCTGGCCTCTGCTATGGCGGCGGCGGTTGAGCTGGGAATTCAGCCTCTAATCGCCGCTGCCCCAGACGGCAAACCCCTCTACGCGCCGTATCCACTCTCAATTACCATACCGGCGATGGCAATAGGCCACATGTTCCTGCTCTGCATTGTTGAGGGCATGGTGACTATGTTATTATTGCGATATTTCTATAAACAGCAACCTGAACTTATCTACGCTTTTAAGGAGGCTGAGACTTAAGATGCGGGGGGCGTACGGAGAGATGAAAATGCCGACTGCGGGCGTTGCCCTCAGAATTATTCAGTGTGTCGTTGCAATTGTGCTTCTTTTGTTCGGGGCTTTTGTGCCTTCGGCCAATGGCGAAGTTACAGCCGAAATTTCAATAGAGCAGGCCCTAAGCGATTTCTATCAGAACAACTATGATATCCTGATAAGTAAATACGAAATTGACAAGGCCCAGGCCGACTACATAGGGGCACGTCTGCTTCCCAACCCAAATCTGAGCTTCAATTATACATTTATCAGTCTTCAGAGGTTCCCGCAGACTACCGACAACACGCAAACTGTAACGCGCCTTGACCAGCTCATAGAACTTGGCGGTAAGAGGGGACTGAGGACGGGCGCCGCCCTTGAAGGCATTGAGGCAAGCAAACTCACACAAAAAGATACGGTAAGGACGCTGCTGATTGGCTTTTACACCGTGTTTTTTCAGATTAACACAGATATTCTTAGTGTGGATATGGCAAAGAGTGAATTAAAACGGTTTGACCGGACGATGGAGATTGGCGAAAAAAGGTTTAACGCCGGTTTCCTGTCCCTTGTGGATTTTACAAAATTAAAACTTGCAAGGATAGACCTTGAGAATAATCTCACCACCGCTGAATCTCAAATGAGAGACGACGCGGAGCAGTTTTCCTTTCTTTTGGGAAGCGCGGACCCTGTCAGGGCGGCCCTTCATATAAGCGAGGATTTCCCGCAATACACAGAAAACGACCTCGTTGAAAGCGCGAATAAGTACCGGTTTGACCTGCTCTCTATTGAAAGGCAGTTAAAGGCGTCGGAGTTTAATAAAGACCTTGCCCACGCACAGGCTATCCCGGACATTACAGCGGGCGTTGAGCTTGACACCGTCGGGCAGGGCAACAGCCCCAGCATCGGCTTTGGCGTAAGCCTTCCAATTCCATTGTTTAATAGAAATCAGGGGGAGATAGCCAGAAGACACGCTGAACATAGCCAGCTTGAGATTCAGAGAGACAAGCTGAAGCGTCAAATTGTCTCCGACATTCGCCACGCCGTCAACAGCTATGCAACAGCAATAACAGTCTTTGATTCATACAAGGGCAGAAAAGAGGCAATGCAAGAGCTGATGTCAAGGACAGAAAAGGCGTTCTCTCTTGGCGGAATCACAATGCTTGACCTCCTTGATACCGAAAAACAATACAGAGATTTTATGACAAAGTACAATCAGGCCCTCGTGCAGGCCAATCTGGCGAGGGAACTTCTAAAGGTTTATACGGGAGAGATAAAGTGAAAAAAGCCGCCATTTTTATCATAGTCCTTTCGCTTCTTTTGGGCTGCGAAAAGAAACAGCCCCCAAAGGAGGAGGCAAAAGATGCCCCACGCACCTGCAAGGTTGCCTTCCAGAAGGTTCAGACGTTCATAGAGGCTACTGGCAGCGTGGCCGCAGACCTTGAAGGAGGGGCTAAGATTCTCTCTCCCCTTGCCGGGTCAGTAGAAAAGATTTTCGTAAAAATAGGGGATTCTGTCAAAAAGGGCACACCCCTGGCCGTTGTCAGGAGCGCTGACGTAAGTGACGCCTACTCAAGCCACCTTTCTACGGAGGCACAGCTCAAGCAGGCAGAGCGCATTTACAATCTGAACAAGCAGCTCTTTGAAATCGGGGCGGTTACGAAAAACGACCTTCTGAACAGCGAGGCGGGCTATGAACAGGCACGGGCGATGTCCGAGGGACTGAGAAAGAAACTTGACATATATGGCACGGCACAAAGTGGGGCGTCCGCCGATAAGCTGGTGCTTAGCGCCCCGATAGATGGCCGCGTTGCCGACATTGCGGCGCACATCGGCGACAGGTTTGACACCGCCACTCCTTTGATGGTCGTGGCAAACCCCAAAAAGCTGCTGGTTGTTGCAAATATCTATGACACCGACATTCCTAAGATTCAAAAGGACAGCGAGGTTACCTTTTCTATTGATATATTTCCCAATACTCAGTTTAAGGGCACAGTTTTTTATATGAGCGATGTAGAGGAACTGGAGTCAAGGACAATCAAGACCTACATCAGGGTTGCTACCGGTAGTACAGGACTTTTCAAACAGAATATGTTTTTGAAGCTCAAGATATTTGATGGGGAAAAGACCCTGCCAGTAGTCCCCAAGACGGCCATGATTTATAAAGAAAATAAGTTTTATGTGAACGCCAAAGACAACACTACATTCGCACTGAAAGAGGTAAAGCCCGTGAGAGACGCCTCCGAAAAGCTTATGGCCGTTGAGGGATTGAAAGAAGGGGACGAAATAGTGTGCAGCGCTATTGATATGGAGAAGACATGAGGAAATTGGTAATCTTTGTCAGCACACACGCCCTCATGTTTATGCTGCTGACGGTTTCAGCTTTTCTGGTATCTGTCTTTTTCGTAAAAGACCTCAACGTGGAGGCATTTCCTGACCCGGCACCGGCTATCGTAGAGCTGGTGTCCCTCTTTGAAGGCAGGTCGGCGGAGGAGGTGGAGCGTCAGATAACCGTCCCCATAGAGGTCGCCCTTGCTGGAATGGAGGGATTGAAGAGGATTAACTCCATATCGCTCTATGGGCTTTCCGACGTCAAGTGTAAGTTTTCTTACGCGACAAACTACAAGGAGGCCAAGCAGGAGGTCATAAACAGGCTTGCCAATGTGACACTCCCCGACAATATTCAGCCCTCCATTATCCCTAATCCCATAGGCGAGGTAATGAGATACACAGTGACAGGCTCAGAAAATCTCATTGAACTGAGGACAATTGAGGACTGGACAGTGGAGAGACACCTGAAAACCGCCGACGGCGTTGAAGATGTCTCAGGCAGGGGTGGATTTATAAAGGCATATACTGTTGTGGTCAATCCTGACAATCTGGTTAAGTATGGAATAACCCTCGCTCAGGTCACAGACGCCCTCTCAAAGACGAATCTGAATGTCGGTGGAAGGGTCGTCGAAATGGGCGACCAGTACTATATGGTCAGAGGGTTGGGCCTTATAAAAAGCCTCGCGGATATTGAAAACGCTCTGGTAGTTTTAAAAAATGGAAAACCAATCCTCATAAAGAATGTCGCACAGGTAAGCATTGGAAATTCCCCAAGAACGGGAATCAGCGCCCTGAACAACAATAATGACGTAGTTACCGGCACAGTGGTTCTAAGAAAAGGCGCCAAGAGCATTCCTTCAATAAAATCGGTTCACAAAAAGATTGATGAGCTAAACAACAGGATTCTCCCAAAGGGAATAAAAGTGGTTCCCTATTACGAAAGGTGGGACCTTATCATTACCGTTGTGAAAAAAGTGGTGGAGACGGCGATGTCAGGGGTAGGGCTGGTTGCTATTGCGCTCTTTCTCTTTATGGGAAATGTCAGGGCTGCCCTTTTAACCGCCCTCGTAATCCCGATATCCCTGCTGATAACCCTCTCCGTCATGGCTATAAGGGGTGAGTCGGCCAATCTGCTTTCCATAGGGGCAATTGATTTTGGCATAATAGCGGACATCCCTCTGATACTCATCGAGGACTACTTCAGGCTTTCTAAAAAGTATGGCACAGGGATCACGTCAATTGAGAGGGCGGCGCATGAGATAGGAAGGCCTATGTTCTTTTCGATAGTTATTATACTTCTGGCCTTTGTTCCGATATTTATGATGCAGGGCGCTGAGGCGCAGATATTCTCCCCTATGGCAAAGACCTATCTCTACGCGATCCTATTTACCGTGCTGCTTACATTTACATATCTTGTCGCCTCGAAAACCCTCTTCCTCAAAGGCGTTGAGGACAAGGAGTTCGGTTTTGTCAAATATCTCAGGGACATGTATATTCGGGTTGTGAACATACTGTTACCAAATACAAGGAAGACCATCGCCGTGGTTCTTATTATTGTTATAGCTGGTTTATTTGTGGGGGTAAAGGTTATTGGGAGCCAGTTTCTGCCAAAGATGGATGAAGGGAATATCTATGTAAGAATAAGCTTTCCATATTCCATTTCACTGAACAAGACATATGAAAATGCCATTAAGGCAAAGGAGCTTATGCGCAGTCTCCCTGAGGCAGAGACAGTTGAGGCACAGGTGGGAAGGCCTGAGGACGGCACAGACCCAACCGGCCCTTTCAACTCGGAATATACGGTGCTTTTGAAACCCTACGATAAATGGCCAAAAGGGCAGACAAAAGAGAAGCTTGAGGCCGTGGTGCGGGAAAAACTCTTAAAACTCTTCCCCAACGCGGACATCAACATTTCCCAGTACATTGAGGACAACCTTGAGGAGGTCATGTCAGGGGTAAAAGGCGAAAACTCTGTAAAAATATTCGGCGACGACCTCGCCCAGCTCGACGCGGCGGCTAAGGGCGTCAAAGAGGGCCTCGAAAAAATAGATGGCATAGAGGACGAGGGGATAATGCGGGAGTTGGGGCAACCGAATCTGCTTATTGAGGTAATCAGGGAGAATGTCTCAGCCCTTGGGCTGACTGTCCAGGATGTGCTTGATACCGTCTCGGCGGCCTTGGGAGGCAAAGAGATAGGCAAGGTAATTGAAGGGGCGAAGAGTTTCTCTCTCATGGTAAGTTTCCCCCCTGACTATAAAAAATCCTTTGGAAAAATCGAAAACATCCCCATAGTGCTTCCTAACGGCGGGATTGTCCCCCTGTCGCGCATCGCCAACATCCACTACGACACGGGCGCGTCATTCATATACAGAGAGGGGTTCAGGCGGTATATCCCCGTAAAGTTTACGGTTACGTCGCATGACCTCGGTGGAACGGTAAAACTGGCACAACTGGAGACATCGAAACTAAAACTCCCCGAAGGATACTACATGGAGTGGAGCGGCATGTTCAATGAGATGAAGGAATCCTTCAAGCGCTTCTACGTCTCAGTGCCAATATCGCTCTTCCTGATACTTGCCACGCTCTATATACTGTACCGCTCGGTGAGAAATGTGCTTATTACGATGGCAGCCCCTGTGTTTGCGGTATTTGCGGGGTTGATGAGCCTTCTTGTTACCGGAGAGTCGCTTAGTGTGTCTTCAATGGTCGGGTTTATCTCCATAATAGGGGTCTCGGTGCTCAACGCGTCCATTATTATCAGCCATTTCATCAGGCTGACGATGGGGGGGATGGCCAGAGAAATCGCGATAATTGAGACGGTGAAGGATAAATTCAGGCCGGTGCTTATGGGTGGCTTTGTCGCCTCGCTGGGACTTCTGCCGGCGTCTATGGCCCACGGCATTGGAAGTCAGGTACAAAGGCCGCTGGCCGTTGTGGTAGTCGGTGGGATGCTGCTTGGGACGGCGATGACTCTGCTTCTGATCCCGCTGCTGCTGCAATCGGTTGAGACGGAGTAAGGGGCTTATAGTCGCAATATCACAGGGGGCGGTGCCTACGGTATTGCCGTGATTATAAAATATTTTGCCGCAAAACAGGAGGTAACATGTTCAACGACAGACTTAGGCCGTGGTTGTATTGTGTGGTTGCATTGGCGGCGCTAATGCTTCTTGCGCTGTCACAATCTGTCAACGCTGATAGTAATGGGCAGCCGACTCAGGCCAGTACTGACACAACGACGACATGGCAAGACCAATTTCCAGAGTCGTTTCCAAAACTGCTGGGATTGCAGTTTAATGGTATATATCAAAACGTGCCGGGGTTTCGCAGCCCCTACACAGGGCAAAACAGCTTTAATACCGACGGGGTTTTCGGACATACCCTCACTCATGTTTATGGAATATATCTCGGCGCTCAACTAGCTCCAACCCTGCAGTTCTATTTCGACTACGAGATGGCTAAGGGTGACGGGGTCAGCGGGGGGCATGGCCTTGGCGGATATACTAATGGGGATGTCATAAGAACCGGCTCTGGAAACATTGGAAGTGGCCCTTATGTAGCGCGGGCATATTTTCGCCATATAGTTCCCTTGGGCGATGAGACCGAAAAGGTGGAGCGCGCGCCTGACCAGCTCCCCGGCAATGAGTACGTCAAACGCGTAGAGATAAAGGCGGGTAAGATGTCGCCAGGCGATGACTTCGATTTGAACCGCTACGCAAACAACACACGCACCCAGTTTCTTAACTACGCGTTTATTTATAATCCAGCCTGGGATGAGGCAACTGATACGCGCGGCTACAGCTATGGGGTAGTTGCCGCCCTTGTTCAGCCGAAATGGAGACTGGCCCTGGGCGCCTATATGATGCCGACCTACGCAAACGGCGGCAGAATGGACACACAGGTGTTTCAGGCGCAGGGAAGCTATCTGGAACTTACCTTTAAACCCAACGATTACGGTACGGTGGTACGAGTGCTGACCTATTTGAACAGGGCGCGCATGGGCAATTATAATGAGGCAATGGAGATAGGGCTTGATAGCGGCTCAACTCCCGATGTTGGAGCCGATGAGAAGCGCGGGCGAACTAAATATGGCTTTGGTGTGAACTTCGAGCAGCCGCTGGCCGATGATGGCGAGACCGGCATATTTGGCCGCATAGGTTGGAACGACGGCCATAACGAGACTTTTAGTTATACCGAAGTTGACCAGCACCTGAGCCTTGGCGCGCAATTAAGCGGCACGCACTGGGGCAGAGCCGAGGACCGTGTGGGGCTGGCCTATGCGATACAAGGCATATCAAAAGAGCATAGGGATTATCTGGCCGCCGGGGGCTATGGGATGTTAATAGGCGACGGCGCGTTAAACTATGGCCCGGAGCAGATTCTCGAACTCTATTACAGGGTTCAAATCGGCAAATTCGTGCAGATAACGCCTGATTATCAGCTTGTCGCAAATCCTGGATATAACCGTGACCGCGGCCCGGCAAGCGTTATCTCCATGAGGCTGCGCGTTTCATATTGACAGGGGGGTGATGTGTGATGCGGAAAAAACTGTGGATAGGGCTAATGGTTATGGCGCTGATGGTGCCGCTTGGGATTATCGTGCCGGAGAGATTTGGCGCTGCGGGCGCGTGGGGGGAGTGGAGCGCTGAGACGCTCAACCAAATGCTCGGCTATCTCCCTGAGGGGTTGCGGCACTATACTGACCTATGGAAGGCCCCTATAGGCGATTACTCGGTCGTCCCATACAGCACAAACTTGTTCGTCAAGTCTCTTTCCTACATTGCGTCAGGACTGATTGGGGCTGCCCTTGCCGGTCTTGGCATCTTTATAATATCCAGGTCCGCGGCCCGGCCTGAAAAAAATGAAAAATAAGATACCATCTTTTTTATTGCATACCCGGCCGTACCCAAAGGCCAGAGGCGGCGGCGTTAAGGGTTCGTTCATAGACAAGGGAATCGGGCATATCTCTGAATTTTATGAGACGGTTTTTTTGCAGTGGGAATTGTCGCAAAAGGACGGCCTGTTTCAGAGGTTAAACGCGCGGACAAAGGTGCTGTTTCTGGTGTTGTATCTTTTTGTCATCAGTGTGAAAAAAGATGTGCCCTCCGAGGTGTTGACAGCGGTGTTTATTTTGCCATTTGTTATCATGTCGAGGGTTGGGATTTTGGCGTTTTATCGGAGGGTTATTACAGCAGGGTTTTTCTTTGGGTTTATCGCCGGAGTTCCCGCCGTGTTAAATATTATCACGCCGGGGGAGCCGGTTTATACAATTTTGGAACTGCGGCGGCAGTACGATTTTTGGATATACCATGTGCCACAGACTATCACTGTGACTCGTGAGGGAACGCTGGCGGCGCTAATGCTCACGGCGAGGGTGGCTAATTCGGTTTCCATAACGCTTCTGGTCGTCTGTACGACGCCGTTTTCAGATGTGGTGAAGGCGTTAAAGGTCTTCAGGGTGCCCGAATATTTCCTGATGATACTGACCTTGTCACACAAGTACGCGTTCATATTTTTAAAGATGCTCTGCGATATGCACACAGCAAAAAAGGCGCGCCTCATAGGCCCTGCGGACGCCACTGGCTGGATAGCCGGAAGGGCTGCCTATATATTCAAAAAGACGCAGCTCCGGTGTGAGGATGTGTATAAGGCGATGGCTGGGCGCGGATTCACCGGAGAGGTAAAATTAGCCAAATTGGGGCACACAAAAACTGTGGACATCATTGCAGGGGCTATGTTTTTAACGCTGTGGATGTTATTATTAATCCTGTAGGGGATTCGATGGAGACGATACTTGCCCTGAAAGGGGCGACATATAAGTATTATGAAAAAATAACCGCCCTCAACGGCGTAAGCCTGTCAATTGGAAGGGGACAGCGAGTTGCGGTAATCGGTGCAAATGGGAGCGGGAAGTCGTCCCTGCTGCAAGTGCTTGCGGGGTTGATGTTTCCCCAAAGCGGCGAGGTATTTTTTCAGGGCGCGCCGTTTACTGAAAAATCATTTAAGGATGTGGAGTTTCTGAGGCATTTCAGGACAGCGGTCGGGTATGTCTTTCAGCACTCTGACGTGCAGTTGTTCTGCCCTACGGTGTATGATGAGCTGGTGTTCGGGCCGCTTCAGATGGGGATGGACGAGGGGGAGGCATCCGGGCGTGCTATGGAGATTATGGGAATGCTTGATATAGAGGCCCTGCGGGACAGGCCGCCCTATATGCTCTCTGGCGGCGAGAAAAAGAAGGCGGCAATCGGTTCAGTACTCACCATGAACCCTGAGGTGATACTGCTTGATGAGCCGACAAGCGGGCTTGACCCCCGGACACAGGCCTTTCTGGTTGAACTGCTCTTTGCCATCAACGACTCGGGTAAGACCATCGTCGTATCCACGCATGACCTTGCCCTCGTTGAGGAGTTGCAGGGTGAGACGGTGGTGCTTTCTGAGGGGCACACGATTGAGCGGGCAGGTGCCGCGGACGATATCCTCTCTGACGAGGAGATGCTCCTGAGGGTAAACCTTATTCATGAACATTTCCACAGGCACAAAGGGCCGGGCGGCTCAATCACACACGTCCACCGCCACGCCCACGGGGATTGATGGTACAATGAATGACAAGAATACGGAGGTCAGCAAGGGGGGGATTTCCCCTGAATGGGTTTTCTTATTAATAAGCGTAGTGTTTGGGTATATATTTGTATTTGTAACGCCGCCGTTTCAGGCCCCCGATGAGTATCATCATATGTTTCGTGCCTATCATGTGTCAATGGGCGGGTTAGTTTCGTCAAAGGCGGGCGGCGTCTCCGGGGCGCAGCTTCCCGTAAACCTTGGAAATACGGTGATAAACGTATCTACAAATCTTTCCCAGCATCCAAATAACAAGCAAAAACTGTCAGACCTCGGCAAGGTCATGCACATCCCGCTTGAGCCGGAGAAAACCGTGTTTTACTTCTTCCCAAACACGGCACGATACGCCCCTGTCATGTACGCCCCGCAGGCGCTGGGAATATTCGTGGGAAGGCTATTGCACGTTGCCCCTATTTTCATAATGTACTTAGGGCGGATAACGAACCTGATTGTCTGGATAGCACTTATCTACATAGCGATAGTCGCAACTCCGGTATATAAGTGGCTCTTTGTGCTGTTGGCTCTGACGCCGATGTCGCTGTTTCTGGGGGCGTCGCTGTCTGCCGATGCCTTTACCAACGCGGTTGCGTTTGTATTTGCCGCGTTGATATTTAAGGCTGCCTTTGGGGGCGGTGGAGAGGTGTCAACGAGGGAACTCGCGCTTATTTTTTTGGCGGCGGTGATGCTTTCCCTGTCGAAACAGGTCTACGTGCCGGTGCTGTTAATTTTTCTGATGATACCTGTTAGCAAGTTTGGCTCATTAAAAAGATATACGGCCATTGCGGCCTCATTTTTTGTTGTTAACGCCGCAGTGGCCTGTTCGTGGTTTTTCATGTCGGGGGATTTACTTGTCCCGCTCAGGGAAAAACTGGACATATCGCCGCAGAGGCAGTTATATTCCATAACGCGTCATCCACTGGACTTCGTCATTGCAATGAGAAACACGCTTTTTAAATATTGGTCTGATGTGCTGACAGACTTCATAGGGAAACTTGGCTGGCTTGATACGGAGCTTCCCGCGTATATTCACGTAACGTTTTGGGGGCTTCTGATTTTCACGGCCCTTTGCGAAAACAACAGCGACATCGTGGTAAAAATAAAAGACAAGGCTATAGCGGCGGCGGCATTTGTGAGTACGACCTTTCTTATAGTCCTCTCGCAGTATCTGACGTGGACGGAGGTTGATAAAAATATAATAGATGGCCTGACGGGAAGGTATTTTATACCCGTGGCTGCCGCGCTGTTCCTCTTATTTTACAACAATAAATTCCACATAAACACGAAGAGGCCGCTCTTTGGCATATTGATATTAAGCTATCTGGCAGTTGTAATGATTTCCACGTTGGCGGCCATGATAACGCGTTATTATTTGTGAGACGCTGGATGTATAGAGTGTTATCAGTCCCGCGCAGGCAGTTCTCTTTTTTTCATTCTATCCAAAAGTCTTTTTTTGATAGGTTCTGCTTCTGTCCGACTTACTTCTATTTGCATTTTAAACGATAAATTTTTCATTCTCTCGTAATTATTTTCTCTGATTATGTGGAGACGCCTCATCGTTTTTGCCTCATTCATCGTTATCCTCCTGAATCCAGCTCTGGGGGGTTGCTGTGATACCTGATACCAATTTCCCTTATCTTAAATTACCTGTATGATTGCAACTTGGTATTAAGCGTTTGATTGCCTGTTCTATACTTTCAGTGTTCCCACCTCGTTCAATTTCGGTTGCGCATTTACCATCTCTTGTTATAGCATCAAGACGGCGGTCTCCTGGGAGTGGAACTTCTGTTTTACCTCCTTTTCCTGCTGCCTCGTTTTTAGCATTTTTATGGCTCTGACTTTCTGACATAGCTATACCTCCTAATTATTTTAGTTTAATACTCTAACACATTTAGTATTTAATTGTAAAGAGCTACTATATATTGTGGCACTTAATATTGCATATCCATTTTTTGCCCCATACCGTATATGTCCCTTTACATTATTGCGCGTCTGAAATTCCATCAGTCGAAAATATCTGAATGTGTACCGATTCGCTCAAAAATAATGTACTCGCCATCTATCTTATAAATCAGAAGCCAGTCAGGTTTGATGTGACATTCCCGTCGACCTTACTGCGTCTATCGTTTACGCTCAGGCATCATCGTTTGTAATAAAAAAAACGGACTTGTACGTATCGACAAACCCGCATGATTGAGAGTAGAATATTCTTATGAGACAGGTAATAATATACCCCGGCGACGACGGCTACTGGATAGCTGAATGTCCATCATTGCCCGGATGTGTCACTCAGGGAAAAACCAAAGAAGAAGTTATAGCAAATGTTAAAGAAGCCATAGGGCTTTATGTTGAGGTGCTAATGGAAAGAGAACATAATGTGCCTGAAGACACCCTTGAAGTCCTTATGGTATGAAATTTCCATGTATTTCCAGCCATCAATGTATAAAGGCTCTTGAGAAAATTGGGTTCCGCGAAATAAGGCAGCGGGGGAGCCATGTCGTTTTATACAGAGATAATCCGCAAGCTCAGCTTGTCGTTCCTATCCACGACACATTAGACAGAGGTACACTGAGGGCGATAATTCGACATTCACACCTTATGGTCGCCGAATTTATTGAGCTGCTTTAGGTTGCCACCCACCATTGTGGACAGCACCTGACGTTTGGTTTTCGGGCAGCGTCTCCAATAAAATTCCATGGCTTATTTGCATAAGCCGCCAATATTTGATATAATATAGCCGTGAAAGTTATATCTGCTAAATAAAAACGACATCGGGGGATTTTAATGTCAGGCCATTCAAAATGGGCAAGTATCAAAAGAAAAAAGGCTGTCACAGACTCAAAAAGGGGTAAGGTGTTCTCCAGACTAGTTAAAGAGATCTCCGTCGCGGCAAGGATGGGCGGGGCAGACCCCGAAGGCAATCCCCGTCTGCGTACCGCTATTGACAAGGCCAAGGAAGTCAACATGCCCCTTGATAACATCAAAAGGGCAGTCCAAAAGGGCGCCGGTGAGCTTGGCGGCGCTATGTACGAAGAGATAATCTACGAAGGCTACGGCCCGGGCGGAATAGCAATCCTTATCGAGGCCATGACCGACAACAAAAACAGGACTGTGGCAGAGATAAGATACGCCCTCACCAAACAAGGGGGAACCCTGGGCGAATCCGGCTGTGTCGCCTGGATGTTCTCCAAAAAGGGCTGTCTCTTAATAGACAAAAAGGCCGTCACCGAAGACGTGCTCATGTCAGAGGCCCTTGAGGCCGGCGTGGACGATTTGAAAAATGACCCCGATGACGATATGTTCGAACTCATAACCACCGCCGAGGACATGCCCGCCGTTAAGGCACATTTAGAGAAAGCGGCAATACCCGTCTCCTCCGCGGAGATTACTATGATTCCCGGCAGCTATATTACAGTTGATAACCCCACGGCACAGAAGATGATGAGGATTATTGACGCCCTCGATGAACTGGAAGACGTCCAAAATGTCCATGTCAATTTCGAAATGCCCGACGAGGAGCTGTCATAGTAAATTCAATGAGGGAATACCCCCCGCGCCGAAAGACGATATGTCGGCCTTCATTTGAAGTGCCGCCGAATGGCCGTTGTTTACTGATGAGGGGGGGCTGTTTACTATTTATAGCCCTGTTATTAATTGGATTATTATTTACCGGAGTTGCCCCCGCCTTCGCCGCTGGCACCGCTGGTAGAATGACCCCCGAGGAGGAGACCTCAATCTCCATATACAAACAGGCAAGCCCCTCTGTTGTCAACATAACCACGACTACAATGGTGCAGGATTTTTTCTCTGTTTACCCGCAAAAAGGCTCCGGCTCAGGGACGATTATAACCCCCGACGGCTTCGTCCTGACTAATTACCACGTCGTTGAGGACGCCACCGAGATAGGTGTAACTATGATTGACGGGACAAAATACCCCGCGAAGTTCATAGGGGCTGACCAGGACAACGACATTGCCGTGATAAAAATAATAACTGACAGCAATACCGCCTTTAAGGCCATCGAAATGGGGGTGTCTGAGTCCCTGCAAGTCGGGCAGCATGTCTATGCCATAGGAAACCCGTTTGGGTTGAACTCCACTATGACAAGGGGTATTGTAAGCGCCCTTGGCCGCCCGCTGACCACAGGGTCAGGCAAGGTAATTGACAACGTCATTCAAACAGATGCGGCCATTAATCCCGGCAACTCCGGCGGCCCTCTCATTGAGACCAGCGGCAAGATGATAGGAATCACAACCGCCATCTTCACCCCCACAGGCGGCAACGTAGGCATCGGATTTGCCATCCCAATAAACGTTGCCCGCGCGCTCGTCCCTGACTTAATTAAACACGGGAAGATAAGAAGGCCGTGGATTGGAATTGTCGGCGTTCCCCTTTGGGAAAAGCTCTCAAAGGCGCTTGGCCTTCCCGTAGGCACGGGGGTCCTCGTCTCTCAGGTCGTCCAGGACAGCCCTGCCCACAAGGTCGGCATTAGGGGGGGCAACAAGCCTGTGGAAATCAGCGGCACGGTCATTTACCTTGGCGGCGATATAATCGTCGAGGCCGGTGGTGTGAAGATTCACTCCCTGCAGGATTTAACTAAGGCACTAAAAGATAAAAAACCAAGGGATGTCATCGCAATTAAACTCATACGCGGCTCACAGATGATTGTCGTAAACTGCGTCGTGGAGTTGAAATCTTAGCGTACTGGAGGACAAGCCTATGAAAACCTGTGCCGTTGTCCTTGCCGCCGGACTTGGCAAGAGGATGAAATCAGCAACGCCCAAGGTTGTCCATAATTTAATGGGTAAACCCATTGTCACATACTCAATAGAGGCGGTTAAGGCCGTTGCAGGGGTATCGAAAGTTGTCCTTGTCATAGGGAGGCACTCAGAGCAACAGCTCAAAGACATATTTAAGGCAGACCCGATGGTGTCATTTGCCTTTCAGACCAGCCTGCTTGGCACGGCGGACGCCCTTAAATCGGGGCTTGGCGGCCTTGATGGCGAGCAATTTGACTATACGCTGGTAATGACAGCAGACGCGCCCCTTATCAGGGGAGAAACCCTGCAGGGCCTGATTGACAGACACATCCAGGGCGGCAATGCCGTAACGGTGCTGAGTTTCGTATCTAAAGACCCATCGTCTTACGGCAGAATAATCAGAAATCCAGACGGCACTATCAAATCTATCATAGAAAATCCAGACGCCACCCAAGAGCAAAGAGAAATAAACGAGGTTAACAGCGGCATCTATGTATTCAGTAAAGACGCCCTGCCGCTTTTAGATAAGATTCAAATGAACGCAAAAAAGGGTGAGTTCTACCTTACTGACATCGTCTCAATCGCCAGTGAGAATGGCCTGAAAGTCGAGGCGCAAAAGATGTTTGACGAGGACGAGTTCATAGGGATAAACTCACGAGCGGAGCTGCTGCAGGCCCTAAACGCCATGAAGCGTAGGATTAACCGGCACTGGATGGACGAGGGCGTTACGCTGATGGACGAAAACACCACGCTCATCTGCCCTGATACGGCAATAGGGCGCGATACGATTATATATCCAAACGTAATCATAGAAGGAAAGACCGTGATAGGCGAGGGCTGTGTTATATATCCAAACGTGAGAATCGTGGATTCCGCTATTGAGCGCGACGTTGTGGTGAAGGACTCAACGCTGATAGAGAACGCGACTATACAGTCTGGGGCGGCTGTCGGGCCGTTTGCCCATCTAAGGCCAGGGGCGGCAATAGGAAAGAAGGCAAAAGTAGGGAATTTCGTCGAGATAAAAAACTCCACGCTGGGCTACAACACAAAGGCCTCACACCTGTCCTACATAGGGGACGCCGCCGTCGGTGACAACGTAAATATCGGCGCCGGTACAATAACATGCAACTACGACGGTGTAAATAAATTCAAAACGGTAATAGAAGACGACGTATTCATAGGGAGCGATTCACAGTTGGTCGCCCCCGTGACAATAGGCAAGGGTGCCTTCGTAGGGGCAGGGTCAACCATAACGCAGGATGTCCCCGATAACGCGCTGGCGATAAGCCGCGTAAGGCAGCGCGCAATTTTGGACTGGGTTACGGCAAAGTTCACCACAGATAAACATAAATAGTGAGGGCGGAGGGACCATGTGTGGAATAATAGGATACATAGGGCATAATGATTCGATAGAGGTAGCCCTTGAAGGACTAAGGAAACTCGAATACCGTGGGTATGACTCCGCCGGTGTTGCGTTCATCAGGGAAGACAACGGCCTGATGGAGATAGTCCGCTGTAAGGGAAAGATAAAAGAGCTGATGGACAAACCGTCCCTGCACAGCGCAAAGAGCAATGTCGCAATAGGACATACCAGGTGGGCAACCCACGGCGGCCCGTCAGAAATCAACGCCCACCCGCACAGGGTGGACGACATAGCCATCGTACATAACGGGATAATAGAAAATTATATCGAACTCAAAAGGGCGCTCACAAAAGAAGGGGCAGTATTTAACTCCGAAACAGATACCGAGGTCATGTGCCACCTGATAGCGTCGTTTTACAAAAAGGGCAACTCGTTTGAAGAGTCAGTATTGGAGGCGATAAAGCTCCTGCACGGCTCATACGCGGTAAACGTGATATGTGAAAAAGAACCGGGGAAGATAATATGTGCCAAAAAGGACAGCCCGCTTGTCATTGGCCTGGGCGACGGGGAGTTTTTTAGCGCCTCGGACGTGCCGGCATTTTTGAGCCACACACGCGACGTCATCTTCATGGAGGACGGCGAGATGGCAGTCCTCACAACAGAAGGTGTGATAATACGCGATGCGGCGGGTTCGTTGGTACACAGAGAACCGGTAAAGATAACGTGGAGTCCGTCAATGGCGGAAAAGGGCGGCTACCGGCATTTTATGCTTAAGGAGATATTTGAACAGCCCCGCGCCATAGCCGATACAATAACAGGCCGCGCCAACCTAAGCACCGGGACTGTTAATCTGTACGAATTTGGACTTAGCGAAGATGAGATAAGGGCAACAAAAAAGATATTTATAGTCGCCTGCGGCACGTCATGGCACGCCGCCCTGTGCGGCAAGTACATGATAGAGGAATTGGCGGGGATACCCGTGGAGGTTGACATCGCCTCAGAGTTTCGCTACCGTAGGCCGATAATAGCCACTGGCGATTTATTTATCGCCATAACGCAATCAGGCGAGACAGCGGACACACTTGCCGCCCTCAAAGAGGCAAAGAGGCGTGGCGCTAAGACCCTGACCATATGTAACGTGGTAGGCAGCACCGCCTCAAGGGAATCCGATTACGTGTTTTATACCCATTCCGGGCCTGAAATCGGCGTGGCCTCCACAAAGGCGTTTGTAACCCAACTGGTGTCGCTGTATTTGTTGTCCATCGCACTGGATATAAAGTCTGTGGCAAGCGTGGGGCGGCAGTTGTCCGCACAGTTGTTTAAAGAAGGGCCTTCGGATTTAGATGAGCTTCTTCATATCCCAGCCCTGTTGGAGACCGTCCTCATAGCAGATGCCGAGATAGAGAAAATAGCGAGGCAGTTGTCCAAATCCACCGGGTTTCTATTTTTAGGCCGGGGAATCCTGTTTCCTATCGCCCTTGAAGGGGCGCTAAAACTAAAGGAAATCTCCTACATACACGCCGAGGGCTACCCCGCCGGTGAGATGAAACACGGCCCGATTGCCCTTATAGACGAGGGCCTGCCGGTTGTCATTCTCCTGTCGAAAGACACCCTGTACGAAAAGGTCATATCGAATATCCAGGAGGTAAAATCAAGGGGCGGCAAGACGGTGGTCATCTCAAACGAGGACGACGACGGCGTCAGGGAGTTGTCTGATTACTTTGTATTAGTGCCGCGCTCAAATAGATTCCTCGACGCGATTGTCATGGCGCTGCCGCTGCAGCTCCTGGCATACCACATAGCGGTAATAAGAGGCTGCGACGTTGACCAGCCAAGAAATCTGGCCAAGAGCGTGACAGTGGAATAAAAAAATGCAACTAAAATATGGTGAAATTTGTTATTATAAGAGTTCCGGGAGTTGGGAGGAATGACAGGGAGTTTTGCGTTAGACAAGTTGAGTGGGCAGTAAGGGCTTAATGGTATAGCAGAAATAAAACTAAATCAAGGTGAAATTTGTTATCATAGGAGTTAGAGGAAATGACAAAGAATCTTGCGTTAGATAAGTTAAGCGAGCAACAAGAGGCTGCCATAGACTATATGGATGGTCCGGTACTTGTCTTAGCCGGGGCAGGGTGTGGCAAGACTCAGCTCATAACCCACAAATACGCCCACCTTTACAACAAAGACAAGGAAAAGTACGGTTCCATGCTTGCGGTAACGCTCACAAATAAGGCAGCCGATGAGATGAGAGACCGGATTGCCTGCGAGATAAACGGCGACCCCGGCAACAATCTCAAGGGCGCATGGGTAGGGACATTTTACTCACAGTGCAATCGCATACTGCTGAAGGAGAAGGCCTCCATTGGGATTACGGAGGATTATGTAATATATGACACTGAGGACCAGTGCAGGCTGATTCGCCATATTCTCAACGATATGAAACTCTACGAGGCCCTGTACAAGGGCATTTCCAGCAAGATACGATACTTCAAATCCTCACTCCTGACCCCCGACGAGCTGCTCAGTACGTATAGCAATTTCGATTTCGACGAAAAACTCCTGAAGGTCTATGTCCGCTATCAGGACGAGATGAGAAAGACAAACGCCCTTGACTACGACGATTTAATCTCATACACAATAAGATTATTTGAAGAGCATCCGGCGACTTTAGACATGTATCGCGAGATATTTTCCTACATACTAGTTGATGAATTTCAGGATACCACCTATGCCCAGTACCAGTTCCTTAAACTGCTTGCCGGTGACAACATCTTCGTGGCGGGCGACGACGACCAGACTATTTATAAGTCCCGTGAGTTTGAGGCGGGGAATATATTGACAAAGTATGAAACTGATTTTGCAAATACAAAGCTCCTGAGGCTTGAGCAGTCATTCAGATGTACGCAAAACATACTGCAAGTCTCCGGCAGTGTCATATCAAAAAATACATACAGAAAACCTAAACTCCTATGGACAGACAAGAAAGCCGGTGAGAAGGTATGCCACTACTGGTTCATGTCCGAGGAGGATGAGGCGAAGTATATAGCGAAGAACATAAAGGACCTCTATCTGAAGGGGAATTATTCGTACAGCGACATCGCGATTCTCTACAGGGTGAACCTCCAGTCGAGGGTAATTGAGGAGGCACTCAAAAACGAGAGGATACCGTTTAAGATAATAGGCAGCACTGCGGTTTACCACAAAAGGGAGACTAAGGATTTAATCTCATACTTGCGGATGATATGGAACAAAGACGACAACGTCAGCCTTAGGTGGATTATAAACCAACCCAACAGGGGAATTACCGCCAACTCACTGAATAAGATAGAAAACGAGGCAAAAAAAGAGGGCATAAGCCTGTACAAGGCCATCGTAAAGCTCTGCACAGGGAAGGGATTTTCCTCCGCGATAAAGGAAAAACTTGGTAATTTCCTGTCGCTGCTGGATGTGCTTTCCGAAAAAAAGGACATTACCCTTTCCCAAGGGATAAAGCTGGTTTCTACTCACACCAGCTACATAGAGGCCCTTGACGAAGGCTCATTAAACGACATCTCAGAGATAATGTTCCGGTCAGGAAACCTGCCATTAGGCGAATTTCTCTCAAACGTGTCTCTTACCACCGCCAACGACGACATCAGGAGCAGCAGCGCGGTATCGCTGATGACCCTGTATAATGTCAAGGGGATGGAATTCCCCGTGGTCTTTATAAGCGGTCTTGAAGACGGCCTTATTCCATATTTTAAGGCCACAGAAACTAATGAAGAGCTGGACGAAGAGAGAAGGCTTTTTTATCTGGGAATGACTCGCGCCAAGGACATCTTATTTATGACGGGTGCAAGAAAGCGGCGGTTATACGCGAAGTTTCAGAATCAGGAGCCCTCGCGTTTCCTAAAGGACATCCCCAAGGACTGCTGCCAGTGGATAGAGAAAAACGCCATACCCGCAAACGCCACCTCAAAGCCAGCGTTGCCCCCTGTGGAATTCCCATATAACACGGGATGCCGCGTAAAACACCCAAAATGGGGAATCGGCGTTATCAGGGATTGTTACGGCGAGAAAAACGACATCAAGGTAACAGTGAATTTCCCCGAAATAGGGGTGAAGCGTCTCGCGCTGAAGTACGCGAATTTGGAGAAAATATAAGATGCCAGATAAGATAACAGAAAGGGACGTAACGCACATAGCCGCGCTGTCACGCCTAAAGTTGAGCACTGAGGAGACCGGTATGCTTGGCAGACAATTAAATGATATCCTGTTGTACATCGAAAAACTCAACGAGCTGGACACCACAGGCATTGAGCCCACGTCGCATATCCTTCCTCTGAAAAATATCTATCGTGAAGACCACCCGAAGGCACCGCTTGACAGAGACGCCGCCCTCTCAAATGCCCCCGACAAGACCGAACGTTTCTATAAAGTAGCCCGAATTATCGAATAACACCCCAAGGATTAACAACGAAGGGGGGCAACCCCCCTCCCGTATTTCGCACCGGCGATGTTTAAAACTAAAACCTTGTAACTTTGATACCGACAAAGGACATCTGGCTGACGTAATCCTCAAAGGGGAGTTTTTTTACATGGCTTGGCGTTTGCGCGTTTTTTCTGCCGCTAGCGTGAATGAGATAGACCTTGCCGCTTTCTTTTTTTATAATCCCCAGGTGGGCAACGATTTCGCCAACGACACGTTTCTCAACGGCCTTGATAAAATAGATGATGTCGCCACTGTTTAGTTTGTCTATTGAATCAATAATGGCGTCTTTTGGGAGGATCTCCGTGGATTCAATCCCCCGCGCGCCCTTTATCTTAACCGCCGTGCCGATTTCTGTGGTAATATCCTTCCCCCATTTGCCGCTTAAGATCATGTCCTCGGCATATTCAAACCTGTCATCGTAGTTTGTTACCTTGCCTGCCTCATCAAGTGTGCCAAGGCCTTTGAAGCGCAACCTCAGGGCAGCGTTTACCGCCCCATCAGGGGTTGCTCCGATGGATAGTTCCACCGCCCTGAACGTGTGGTACATGCAGTCAACCGCGCTATCATATACAATGACCTTGTTACGCACATACGCGCCAAGCGGGTCTGTGTCATAGGGGGTGCCAACAAACTGCTCCGCCCAAAAGGCAATCCTCTGCCCTAATGGCAGCTCCGCAAGGCTCTCCTGTGTCTTTGATATGTTGTCCGGCGTCCCGACAAACGCCCCTGCTGAGGCCGCTGCCATAAGAAAGGGTATGAGAAATAATAACATCCTTCGCATGTCATAATAATATCAAAAAACAGGGGATTAATGGAAAATTTATTTTGTTTTGGGCAATACGATAAGCCCAACGGCCTCGGCCCCATCAGCCGGAATAAATAGCACATGACTTACAGACATTGTCATCACGCATGGCACCACACGCCCCTGATATGCCGTGGTGGCACAGGGCGAAGTCGTATTTGAGCGGGTCGTCAGGGTCGAGGCGTTTCAGTGCCTCTGTTATCTGCACAGCCGTCTTCCAGTCGTTACCCTTTCTGTTTGTCAGGCCAAGGCACCTTGCGATCCTTGCAATGTGCGTATCAAGGGGGATGATGAGGGAGTTTTTTGGAATTTCTGTCCATATGCCAAGGTCAATGTCGGCGTCTCTGACCATCCAGCGCAGAAACATATTAAATCGCTTACACGCCCCACCCTTATACGGCGATGGAAAGAGCTGGCGCAACCCTGGTGGTTTGACGTTACTGCCATAGACCTCCGTCGTGTTTGCTGAGAGCATACCATCAGAAAATTCCCCCAGCCCCTCATATATTGAGCCATGAAATGTTCGCATAAAGGCGTTTTTTATTGAGCCGTGTGTTACTATCGCCCTGTGCAGGATGTAAATAAAGGCGATTATGTCCTCGTTTTTGTTAAACCTGTATGAAATCCCCGAAAAGAGCCACGCCTGGCGCTTTATGTCAAAGTCCCGCAGAAAATCCGCCGGACTTGACCCCATCACGGAGAGGATTTTCCCTATTACCGGCTTAAACAGCTCTACTTTACCGTAGGCAAGGCAGGCCGCTATGAGACCAGCCGCCTCTATGTCATGCCGGTACGTACATCGGCGCGGGAACTCAATAGGATCATTATTAACCCTTTCGCCGAAATCAAATGTTGAATAAAACCCGTCAAGGAGGGTTTTAAGGTTTACCGATGCCATATAGTTCCGTCATATTAAGGTGCGTAAGCGCAAGGGCGAGGGCGTCCGAGCTGTCTGGTGACAGCGCGATGTCTATATTTAAAATTGCCCTTATCATAGCCATTACCTGCGATTTCTCCGCCCTACCGTAGCCCGTTAACGCCTTTTTCACCTCAAGCGGGCTGTATTCAAACACGGGGATGCCAACAACCGACGCCGAAAGCAGCGCCACCCCACGCGCGTGTCCGAGGCTTAGGGCGGCCTTAATGTTGCTCGCAAAGAATATCTTCTCAACCACAGCCTCATCGGGGCTATATGTGTCTATCGCCTTCCTTAGCCCCTCGTATACGCATTTCAATCTCTTTGGAAGCGGCTGCCCCTTAGGCACGGCTATCTCTCCCGATGCCACATAGACAATTGACTTGCCCTCTTTTCTCAGCACACCGTAACCGCACACAATACTGCCCGGGTCAATGCCAATTGCCGTCCTAATGGACATGCTGTTTATTTACGATTTCGCCGCGCTTACGGCCTGTTTTGTCTTCTTTGCGGGAAACTCAAACAGTATCGTCTCCACAAGCTCACATATCACATGCCCAATCGTTATATGAGTTTCCTGGATGCGCGCAGCGTCCTCCGATGGCACAATAAAGGCAATTGTGGATTTCTCCGCGAATTTTATCCCCTTAGCCCCAGTGAAGGCAATCACCGTGAGTTTCTTTTTCTTTGCCGCGTCAACGGCCTTCATTACATTTTTTGAGCCGCCGCTTGTGCTTATCGCAATAACAACATCCCCGGTGTCGGCGATGCTCTTTACCTGACGGGCGAATATGTCAGAAAAATCGTAGTCATTGGCAATCGAGGTCAGCACGGCCATATCTGTGTTGAGGGCGATTGCGGGAAGGCCGGGGCGCTCACGCTTGAATCTGTTTATGAATTCGGCGGCGATATGAGAGGCGTCGCTTGATGAGCCACCGTTGCCAAACAGCAGGAGTTTCTTGCCCTTACTGAAGGCGTCGGCTACGGTCCTGGCGGCCTCGGCTACCTTGTCGGCGTTTTCGTTAAAAAACCTCTCTTTCACGGCGATACTCTCGCCCACTATCTTTAAGATTACCTCTTTCATTCTATGGTTCCCCTTGTTTCTCCCCATGTGTCATTGAGTTTTGAAAACGGCTGCTGTCCTCGTCGTACGGGCTTAACTCCCCCTGCGGTTTTTGCGGTGGGGCTTCCTTTTTTTCGGCACCACTGGTCTCTTTAAGCGTGGGCGGCCCTTTATGCCCGCATGATATTAATACGAACGACAACAGCGCCGCGATGACAACTGCGATTATTCTTTTCATTCCGTTTTCATTCCTTTGTTATTCCTCTGTCCAGTTCTTATCAACTTTCTCACGAATCCTTTTTATTTGCTCCTCAACCTCTCCCGTCCCGCCGTATGATTTCCTGCCCTTCACAGACGCCTCAACGGTCAGGCGTGAGTATATATCATTATCTATTAAATCTGAGAATCGCTTAAACTCTTCTATCGTCAATTCGTGGAGATCCATAGACTTATCAACACAATATTTGACGATGTTGCCGGTGACTTCATGCGCCTCTCTGAACGGCATTTTTTTTGTTACCAGATATTCGGCCAAATCGGTTGCCAGAGAAAACCCCTCGGCGGCAGTTTTTCGCATACGTTCTTTGTTGAATTTAATGTGTTTGAACATCTCGTTTATTACATGTAGGACGTTTGTTATCGTATCTATAACGTCAAAAAGCGGTTCTTTATCCTCCTGCATATCCCTGTTGTAAGCCAGTGGAAGGGCCTTCATTGTGGTGAGTATGGAAACCAACGCGCCATACACCCTGCCGGTCTTGCCTCTGATGAGCTCGGCAACATCGGGGTTTTTCTTTTGCGGCATAATGGATGAGCCTGTTGTATAGGCATCAGATATTTCGATAAAAGAGAATTCCTTCGTACTCCATAAGACTAGTTCCTCAGCCATTCTGCTCATGTGCATCATCAGAATAGACGAATTAGATATGAACTCAATAACAAAGTCCCTGTCTGATACGGCATCAATGCTATTGCTGGAGGTGCGCTTAAACTTGAGCTGCTTTGCCACGCTCTCCCTATTTATATTTAATGTAGTTCCGGCAAGGGCACATGCCCCAAGTGGAAGTGTGTCAATTCTTTTGTAGGCGTCTTTGTATCTCTCTTTGTCTCTTTCAAACATCTCCACATATGCAAGGAGGTGGTGGGCAAGCGTAACGGGCTGTGCCCGTTGCATATGTGTATAGCCGGGCATTATTGTGTTGATGTTATTTGCTGCAATCTCTATAAGGGTTTTTTGAAATTTAACTATCTGAACCGTTATGCGCCGTTTGGTTATACCCCTCAGTAAGAGTCTGAGGTCGAGTGATACTTGGTCATTTCTTGATCGTGCGGTATGAAGTTTTTTCCCCGCTTCAGGAGATTTCTTAATAAGAGCGGCCTCCATGTTCATATGGATGTCTTCAAGGGCAGAGTCGAACTCAAATTCTTTGGATTCAATTTCATTTTTGATTTCACCAAGTCCGGCAAAGATTTTAGAAGCCTCTTCTTCTGTTATAATTCCCTGTTCTGCAAGCATCTTTGCGTGTGCTACAGAGCCTCGAATGTCATAAAGCCACAACTCATGATCAAACGAAATGGATTCGGTAAATGCCTCCACACTTTCTGCCGTTTCTTCTGTGAATCTGCCAGACCAAAGTTTGCTCATACCGTTAAGGATAAAATTTTGCCCGTCAATTGGTCAACATGAATTTAACGAAGTGTCACAGCAAAGTAGAAATGTCCTGAGTCAGGCCAAAAATTTAGTCAGGAGGTTTAACAATTGTTCTGGTTTGAACGGTTTTATGATCCAGCCGGTGGCCCCCGCCAATTTCCCCTCTTGCCTTCTGGAGACATGAGCCTCTGTGGTCAGCATAATGATTGGGATAAAGCGGTAAGCGTGTAATTGCCGTGCCTGTATAACAAACTCAAGGCCGTTCATGTTCGGCATGTTGATGTCAACGAACATCATATCAACCTTTTTGTCCTTTAACTTGACTAATTCGTCTAATTTAGCAAGGGCATCACCGCCGTCAACCGCCTCCAGTACCTCGTAACCGGCGTTGACAAGCGTCAGGCCGACAAGCTGTCTTACACTGGCTGAATCGTCAACTATTAGAATAAGTCTCTTCATTTCTGTCAGTATATTATACACTAAGGCGATTAAAAAAAGCTGGACTATTTTTTGTGTTAATATTTTGCGCGTCTGATTGCGTGCGTGGGGGCGGTCCGCGCCGTTACAGCGAAAGCATTTTATTGAGGGCCTTCCATGCCAACTCCCTTGTTTTGCTGCTTACTTTCACTACGTGCTTCATTTCTTTCAGGGAGGCATACACGGATTCGAGCGTGGTTTTTTTCATATTTGGGCACACCATGTCTGTTCTAAGGGGATAAAACACCTTGTCAGGATTTTCTTTTCTCAGCCTATGAAGTAGTCCAATCTCCGTCCCTACGATAAATTCCGTCGAAGACGACTTCGCCGCGAATTTCAGCATCCCCGATGTGCTTGCCACGTTGTCAGCCATTTCCAGTATGTTGAGCCTACACTCAGGGTGAGCCATAAGGATGGCGTTGGGGTGGGCATTCCTCGCCTTTTCGACGTCCGACGGCCTTATCCTGTCATGCACATGGCAGTAGCCGTCCCATGATATTACCTCTTTTTTCGTGTTCTTTGCCGCCCATGCGGACAAATTCTTATCCGGGACACAGATTACCCGCTCATCAGGGAGGGATTCGATGACCTCCACGACGTTTGCCGACGTGCAGCATATATCACTTTCCGCCTTCACCTCGGCGGTCGTATTGACGTAGGCCACGACAGGCACACCGGGATAGTCCCTTTTTATATCTGCAAGCGTATATTTAACCGGATATACATACCTCGGTGGGTCCTTGTACCCGGGGAACGCCTCATACAGCTCCCTTTCCATGCCGACACTAATCATATCCGCCATCGGGCAGAAGGCGTCATAGGCCGTCAGCAGCACCACCTTGTCAGGCGACAGTATCGAGGCGCTTTCGGCCATAAAGTTAACGCCGCAAAACACGATTACGTCACAGTCTGTTGACGCGGCCTTTCTTGACAGCTCAAGGGAATCACCCGTCATGTCGGCAATATCCTGTACCTCGTCCCGCTGGTAGTTATGGGCAATAATCAGCGCGTTTCTCCGCTCTTTAAGTCTTTGTATCTTTTCCTTCAGATTTTCGAGGGATTCGCCCATGGCCTGCTAAAACCTTCCCGACAACGGCTTGTTGCCATACTGGGGTGTGTTCGTATACAGCACAGTGCCGTCTGGCATAGCCACCCTGAATATATGTGAGTCGAGGCTCTGGCTGGAGACTTGGCTGTATGAACGGGGGTAATATGGCTGATAGTTGCCGCCATTATAGGTACTCAGCACCTTAGCCACATATTCCTGAGTCTCCGCATAGGGGGGGATTGTCCCGTAGCGGTCAACGGCATTCGGGCCGGCGTTGTAACCGGCGAGGGCTAAGGATACGTTACCGTTAAATTTAGCCAACAAGTATTTCAAATATCTGGCACCGCCGTCTATGTTCTGGGTAGGGTCATATGGGTTGTTGACAGACAGCAGATTTGCCGTGCCCGGCATCAATTGCATCAGCCCCATAGCGCCCTTAGGAGACAGAGCGTCGCTGTTCCAGTTTGACTCGGCCTTTATTACCGCCTTTATCAGGCCAGGGTCAATGTTGTGTTGCGCCGCCTTGAGGTGTACGATTTCCTCGTAGCCCTTAAGGTTTGCGGCCTGTTGCTTTACGTCGTTATTGCCGGTGGGCGCTGGCATTGCCGACTGTACCGCCGCCTTTGGTTTGTCGGCATCTGGTGGCGTGGCGGCTGGCCTATCCAAACTGCCGGTTAACACCACCTTTGCCGGTGGCTTAGCGTCAGAACGCCCCGTTTGTTTTGGGGGAGACTTGAATAGCCTCACATATTTAGGATTTTTAGGTACATCAGTGTAGTAGACAATCCCATTGGCGTCGATAAACTTATATATATCGGCGTCCGCCGCGGCACACAACGCCATGCACCCCGCGGCCAACAGGACAGCTATAATCACCCTCTTAAATATTCTAAGCATATCCCGCGGCACAATCTCTGCCGTCAACTAAGTCCGCCGTCAAAAAGGCCTGCACTCGGCGCACCTCCACCCCCTTTAACTTTCCATGTTAACCGGCAACCCATTAACCGGTAAATAGCTTTACGTCGTACCGCCGCCACACCCCTTGGCACACCGCCACGAGACCCGACTCCAAACACCTACACATCAGGTATTCCATCGGCAAAAACCAGCATAATGTTTAGGCGGTAACCGCCTTATTTCTTATGCCTTTTTAATAAAAAACGATATAACGTTTCCGTTTTCCTTCGTTTCAAGGAGTTCATGGCCTAATCTGCTCAAAAGGGCCGGAATATCCGACTTTGAGCCGGCATCGGTTGATTGAACCTCAAGTACCTTCCCTGACGCCAGGGCATCAATGGCCTTTTTTGTCTTTAATACCGGCATGGGGCAATTCAATCCCTTAGTGTCAAGAATCTCATCAGGCTTTATATCTGCCATTACAACCTCCGTAACACGCGTTATATGTATTGGCCAATGGCCATTTTCTTTCAGCCGCTGAAACCGCGGCTCATCTAACCGATAGTATTTTACTTCAATATCATAAAATTGTCAACATCCCCTAAAAATGACGTTGCAACGGTGAATTTAGTTATGGTATTATGTATCGTTGTTATATGTATAGCCATTATAATAGGGATATGGAGGCGCTGAAAGATGAGTATACTGGGGACGCTGACGGCGGTGGAGACCTACACTATTGCCGGTGTTTTATTGGGATTGGCGGGGATATTAACCGCGTACTGGCTGCACAGCTCAAAGAAAAATAAGGAAAAAGGGATAATTATGTCTAAGATTGAAAATGCTGAAAAGGTTCGGGAGATTAATCCGAATGAGGCTTTGGATATATATGAAGAGATATTAGACACCCTGTCCGCAGACAAATATCCCCGATTGTACGCCCGAATACATCATGGAGAAGGGTTATGTTACTACTCATTATCCTTAGTAAAAGATAAAGAAGATAATCTAAATCTCTCAATAATCTCCTTTGAGAAGGCGCTGAGAATACGAACAATTGAGGAATATCCTGTGGAATACGCGGCAACTCAAAACAGTCTGGGAAATACCTATGCTATCCTCGCGCGAATACGGGATAAAGAGGTAAATTTAACCCTTGCCATTAAGGCGTACCTTGAGGCTCTCATCATCAGGACGGCTGACAAATTTCCCGTTGAGCACGCCACAACTCAGAACAGCCTCGGAAACGCCTATCAGAGCCTGTCAGAGGTGCGCGACAGAGAGGATAAATTGAGCCTTGCCATTGCGGCATACGAGGATGCCCTTGTAATCAGAACTGAGGAAGAATTTCCATCCGACTACGCGACAACTCAAAATAATCTTGGAAACGCGTACACCGGCCTATCGCAGGTATGCGATAAGGAGGTGAATTTAGACCTTGCAATTGAGGCATACGAAGAGGCCCTGAAGGTAAGAACTGTTGAGAAATATCCCGTAGATTACGCCAGGACTCAAAACAGCCTTGGCGTTGCATACAGGAAACTGTCGCAAACCCGGGATAAGGAGTACAATTTAACCCGTGCGATTGAGGCATACGGAGAGGCGCTTAAAATCAGAACCGCCGACAAACTTCCTGTTGACTATGCGGCGACACAGAATAATCTCGGTGCCGCATACAGAAACCTGTCAAAGGTAAGGGACAAAGAGGAGATGTTAACCCTTGCAATTGAGGCATACGAAGAGGCCCTGAAAATCTGGACAGCCGACAAATTCCCCGCTAGTTACGCGCAAACCCAAAGCAACCTACTGATTGCCCTGAAAAACCTGGATACACCCTAGTACCTCCGGCGCGTCCCCGTCTTGTGAGGCTGCGCCGGAGATCCTGCTGTGTAGCTATCTGATATAGGCCTCTGTGACGTATCTTCTCATCATCCTGTGGGTGTTGAAGTAGTAGGCGTTTTTGCCTATCGTGTTTTTCATGATGAAAATCCACTTTTTCTTGTCGTTGTAGTAGGTCGGGATGATGACATTCTCAAGCTTGTCGTAGAGGTCATCGGCATCAATTTTATTCATACTCTCGTCGGGTTCAATCTCCGTCGGGGCAGGGCCGATTGACCATCCGGTGTATCCTTCAATATGTCCTTCTATCCACCAGCCGTCAAGGACGCTGAAATTGGGAACGCCGTTATGGGTGGATTTCATTCCACTTGTGCCGGAGGCCTCCAGTGGCCGAAGCGGGTTGTTCAACCACACATCCACCCCTGTTGAGAGCATGAGGCCGATGTCCATTTTATAGTTTTTGATGAAGGCGAGCTTTAGTTTCCCCTTCAACTCTTTGGCATAGCTAAAGATATTTTGGATGAGTTTCTTGCCGCCCTCATCCTTGGGGTGTGCCTTGCCGGCAAAGACGAACTGCACTCTGCCTCCGGCGACTTTGACGAGGCGGTCAATGTCTGAGAATAACAGGTTTGCGCGCTTGTAGGTCGCGAATCTTCTGGCAAAACCTATTGTGAGCGTGTTGACATCCATGTCCGCGTTACAGTTATTGTTTACGTAGTTTATTAAATCTCTCTTTGCGTCCTGATGGGCATTCCAGATTGCCTCGTCGGGGATGGTCTCTACGCGCACGAATATTTCCGGTTCATTTGCCCAGCCTGGGATGTATTTGTCATACAGGCGTTTAAAATGCTCGTTTGTCCATGTGTAGGAGTGCACGCCGTTAGTAATAGCGTTTATTCTGTAACCGGGGAACATGTTTTGGGAGACCTCGCCGTGTTTTTTGGCCACGCCATTAACGTAGTTGCTGAGATTCAGGGCAAGCAGCGTCATATTGAGATTCTCATCGCCGGCAAGCCAGCGAATCACCTTCTCTGGGAAGTAGTCACCCAACACCCTGTGGTATATATCATAGGTAAATTTGTCGTGTCCGGCTTCAACGGGGGTATGCGTGGTGAAAACACATATCTCTTTTACAGAGTCAAAGTCCCAGATGAGGGATTCGTCCCATACGGACTCAATATCTTTCTTGCGCTCATGCAACAGCTCAAGTGTCAGAAACGATGCGTGACCCTCGTTCATGTGATATTTTTTGACCGTAAAGCCGAGCTCCTTAAGCATTCTCACGCCGGCTATCCCTAATATTGCCTCCTGCTTGATCCTGTATAAAGAGTCTCCACCGTATAAGTGGTGCGTCAGCTCCCTGTCTTCAGGGCTGTTTTCAGGCAGGTCAGTGTCCAGGAAGAATACGGGCAGCGATCCACCCCTTAAACTTTCCACAATATACGTCCATGCCGCAACATAAATCGTGCGGCCTTCCAACTTGATAGTGACCTTTGCCGGAGCAAGCGTCATGTATCTCGCGGGATCCCATACGACATCCCTTGACAACTGGTATCCGGTTTCATCGAAATCCTGTGTGAAATAACCCTTCCTGTGCATAAGGGTGACAGCGATAAACGGCAGACTCAAATCGGCGGCAGACTTAATCGTATCGCCCGCTAAAATCCCAAGGCCCCCGCTATACGTCGGTATATCGTCCTTCAGGCCTATCTCCATAGAAAAATACGCAATCTTTGGTTCGTCCAGATACTTACTCAAAAATGACATTGCTCCTCCTCAGGAAATATTTTATTCTATGTAATCAGCATAAACATTCATAACTCATCGTGAACTGCAATCATACTAAAATATTTCAAAAAAAAACAAGTACCTGCCAAGTCCCAAAAAAGGATTAACGACGAAGGGGAGTAACTCCCCTTCACCCCGTAAATTCCGCCGCGTTTTATCTATTGCGTTTGGGCTGCCGCCCGTTGGCGGCGTGGGTGCTCATTATGTTCTTTTGAACATTTTTCTGAGGTGGTCAAGTGATAAAAGTATCTGTGTCGGTCTGCCGTGCGGGCAGTGCTCCGGGTCGTCAGCCGCGTTAAGGTCGTCAATTAACTGTGATAACTCCCTGTCCGATAGCACAGCCTTTCCCCTCACCGAACTGTGACAGGCTATGCGTTTGGCAATGATGTCTTTTATAATGTCAACGGGCTGCTCAACCATCACATCAACCAGACCCGCGGCAATGTCAGATAGAATCGCTGTCATATCCGCACCCAACAGCTCCACCGGCAACGCCCTTATAACAAACATGTCCTTCCCAAAGTCCTCAATCTCTATTCCCATCTCATTAAGTAGCCCAAGATTGCCACAAAGCAGCGCATACTCCCGCGCTGGCAAAGTTACATTATAAGGAAAGAGCAGTCTGCCCGTCATAGGCGACCGCGCGCCCTTAAATCTCTCATATAAGACCCTCTCATGAGCGGCATGATGGTCAATAACACAAAGGCCATCCCCATGAGCATAGGCCGCATATACATCCCCAAGATATATGAAATCCCTCGAGTGCGTCATGGGAAGGTGGACAGGAGGGGCAATAGTATTTTCAGAGAATACGGCGGTCATATTTCGCGGGCGCGGCGGTGTTGGCACCTCAGGCCTGACGGTGTCAGGTATGCCCTCCGGCTGCTGGGTTTTAACTAAAACTTTGCCAATTCCTGATATCGTCGCGCGATATATGGCGTCTCGGTCAGTAAATCTGACCTCCTTTTTTGTCGGGTGGACGTTGAAATCAACCTCTGCGGGGTCTATACCAACATATAAGAAAAAAATTGGGTGCATCCCGTCTTTCAGCAATGTTTTATACGCCTGGTAGACCGCGTATCGCAGTACATTGTCCTTCACCGGCCTTTGATTAATAAACATGTACTGGTGGCTCCTCGATCGCCTGTAAAACCCCTCCTTAGATGTAAATCCATGTATTGAGAGCTGCGGGGATTCTTTTTTAAACGCCATGAGGCCGTCTAAAAACGCTGCGCCGTAGATTTGCTGTATCCTCTCGTCCAGAGTTGCCGCGTTGGGTAGGTTCATAGTCTCCCGCTCATCAACATTGACAACAAATTTTACGTTAATATAGGACAATGCGGCATTGGTAATTGTTTCTATAATGCAGGACAGCTCGCTCTGCGTGCTTTTGAGGAATTTCTTTCTGGCCGGGGTGTTGTAAAACAGCTCCCTTGCCTCAATCGTTGTCCCAATAGCGGCACATTCGCGCACACTCTTGACTGCGCCGCCGTGGATTTCTATCGTTGTGCCGGGGGTTGTGCCGACATGGGCGGTGGTTATCGTCATCCTCGACACAGAGGCGATAGACGATAACGCCTCCCCCCTGAAGCCCAGTGTTGCGAGGTGTGATAGGTCGTTCTCATGTTTTATCTTGCTTGTGGCGTGTCTTTTTATGGAGTTAAGGGCGTCCTCGGGTACCATTCCTGTACCGTCGTCCGCTATGCGTATCAGGTGCTTGCCGCCGTTTAGGATATCTATTTTGATTGAGGAACTTCCCGCGTCAAGGGAGTTTTCGACAAGTTCCTTCACCACAGAGGCCGGTCGTTCTATCACCTCACCAGCGGCTATCTTATCAATGAGTGTGGTGTCAAGAAGATTGATAATCGGCATCGCCGACATTACAGCCCCAGCGCCGCCGCAACTGATGGAAATTTCGAAATATCCGTGTGCGGGATAAACATGGCCGACATGTATTCGTCCATATAGCCTCCAACTACCGAAAGCTCTATGTAGGTCATCTTCGACGCGATTGACTCAAGGTCTTTTCTTAGCGTATCAGACATCAGGGTAAGGTATGCCCCAATGATGGATGTGTTTCCAAGGAATATGTATTTGTCGGGCGGCAGGTCAGGAATCATCCCAAGCATCACGGCCTTTTCTACGTTCAGGGAGTTGCCAAATCCGCCTGCAACGTAAACCTTCTCCAGCACATCCAAAGTAAGCCCCGCCTCACGAAGCAACAGAGAGACACCCGCAAATATCGCCGCCTTTGCCCTGATGAGGTTTTCCATATCCACAGTTGTCAGCACAATGTCCCTTGTCAACACAATGTCCCGTTGCGAGTTGTCTGATTTGTATATTAAAAATTCAAGCCCGTCCTCACCTTCTCTGACGAGTGGCGTCTTTGCGGGGTTAAACACCCCCTTTTGATTTATTATGCCGTGTTTGTATAGCTCAACGATGGCGTCAATCATACCGGAGCCGCAAATCCCCGTGGGTACGCCCCCTCCGATTACGCTGACAGACGGCGTCAGGGTATTGGGGTCAATCTTGATTGATTCTATTGCCCCCTGAGTTGCCCTCATCCCAAACTTTATCCCGCCGCCTTCAAAACATGGCCCCGCCGAACACGCCGCTGTCATAATCCATTCGTCGTTTCCAATGGCCACCTCGGCATTTGTCCCAATGTCCATAAAGAGCGATATGCCGGGGCTGCGGTGCATCTTTGAGGCAAGGATTCCCGTTACGATGTCCCCGCCCACATAACTCGCAACCGAGGGGGCAGTATAGACAGCGGCCTGCTGGTTAATGTTGAGCCTTGCCTGTGAACCGTGCCAAAGTGGATAGTAATTAACCGTTGGTATGTACGGGTCTTCTCTTATTGAGGCGGGGTTTAGTCCCCAGAAGATATGAGACATGGTGGTGTTTCCAGATATAACCGCTGCTTCAACGTGGCGGCTTTCAATGTTGTGTTTGCCGCATAGCAAATCTATGATTGTATTTATATCGCCGACTACGGTATTGCGGAGGTCTGCGAGGCCGCCGCCTTCGGTGGCGTGGACTATCCTCGTGATGACATCGTCGCCGTATTTGGTCTGGGAGTTGTAGGTTGAGCCAATGTCTATGACGGCACCGTTGGCTATATCAACCATATAGACAACCACTGTGGTAGTACCAATGTCAATTGCAAGGCCGTAGCGGCCATTGCATTGCTCATGGGGATAGACTGAAATAGCGTCGAAGGCGGTATCGCTCTGTTTTGAATATGATACCACGACGCTAAAGTCACCTTCTCTAAGCGTCTCCATGAGGGTGGACACAAATTTGTGGGCAAACCTCATATTGGTTATTCCAACATCCTCAAGTGAGCGGGTGAGGCGTTGGAGGTCTCCGATGTTGTCCTGAATGCTTGGAGGGGGAAGGGTAAGGGACACACGCTTTGCAAGCGGGTCAATGCCGACGCCGTATGACTGCAGATATGCGGCTGTATCTTTAAATATGCTTACAGCTATCTTGCCGCCGAGTACGAGTTTGGAGTGCTCAGGGATTTCGATATATAAATCGGAGGTTGCGCTGGTCTGGCAGGCCAGCGCAATCCCGTCCTTGCGCTCTTGCTGGGTGAGCTTTCCATAGGATTTGACTGTTGCGCCGCCGCTTGTAACTTTCACCTGACACTTTCCGCACGTGCCTTTGCCTCCACACGGTGAGACAAGAAACACGCCGTTAGCCTTCAGGGTCTCGTATATTGTTGCGTTGGCGTTTGTCTCAAATGAGCCGCCGCCGGTAATTGATAATTTCATATTTTACCCCCCATAGCCTTCAGCCGGAGTTCTGAAGCCGCCAACGGGCGGCAGCCCAAATTCAATAGATAAAACGTGGGCGAGATTACGGGGTGAAGGGGGATTATCCCCCTTCGTCGTTAATCTTTTGGCTGTTAGCATGTAACTTCTTTGTCCGCGGCGTTGTGAACGACGACAACAACGCCGATGGCTTTGTGCTGGTCGTCTGAAATCGCAACGGCGCTGAAGCCGACGGTGCGTTTCTCGCCGGCCTTTGTGGTTAGCACGCAGTCCGTGCCGATTGCCATTGCCTCGTCTATTGCCTTTCGCAGTGGATCACATGGGGCGACATCAAAGACCTTGCTGAGGTCTTCGCCGATGGCCTCGGCGGCATCCCAGCCGGTTATAGCGGCGGCGCCGTTATTCATAAACATCACTGTCCCGTCTATGTCTGTCGTTATTACGGCGGCTGACATGAGTTTTAAAATGGCAATCAGCCACTGCTCGCTTTCTCTTAGTTTCCTCTGCATTTTGTGTCTGTACAGGGCAAATTCGATATTGATATACAGTTCCCGCTCCTCAAATGGTTTTAATATATATCCATAGGGTTTGGTATGCTTTGCCCTGGACAGTGTATTGTCGTCTGAAAAGGCCGTTAAATAAACGACAGGAATATCAAAGCGGCTATGAATAATTGAGGCCGTGCTGACGCCGTCAAGTTCCCCCTTCAGGACGATGTCCATTAAGATAAGGTCGGGAGGGGTCTCCTCTACCTTTTTTATTGCGTCCTCACCTGTTGAGGCTATGCCGGTAACGGTAAACCCGAGTCCAAGCAGCTTGTCCTTAATGCTCATAGCGACAATGCTCTCATCCTCTACGACAAGAATCCGGGCTGTTGAACCGTTAATCTTATCTGCCATCTTTAGTACCTCTTGTAGTGTATTTTAATTCTCTGAAAACAATCCAAAAGCTGGTTCCATTGTTAGTGTCAAACTCAAGCGTACCTTCTAATTGCTCAATAACGAGGGCATTTACGAGCCGCAGCCCAAGGGTTTTGGAGTTTTTTAAATCAATCCCATCAGGCAGGCCAACGCCTGTGTCGCTGACGGTGAGTTTAAACCGCCCATCGTCCAATTTGTGGAGGTAGACGTTAAGCTGGCCGCCCTGCCGCCCCTTAAACGCGTGTTTAAGGGAATTTGAGACAAGTTCGTTGACGATTAACCCGCATGGCACGGCGGTATCTAACCCGATTGTCGCCTTGTCTATATCTGTAGTCATCAATATGCAAGATGTATCAATGCAATATGAGCGATACAGGTGGTCAAGCAGATTAGTAAGATACTTAGCGAAGTCAATCTCTGCCATATTGTCCGACTGGTAGAGCTTCTCGTGTAAGAGCGCCATAGTTTTAAGGCGGTTTTGGCTGTCTTTAAACATGTCCAGCGTTTCGGGGTCTTTGATATACTTTGTCTGTAGGTCCAGCAGACTGGATACTATTTGAAGATTATTTTTTACCCTGTGGTGGATTTCACGAAGGAGAACCTCTTTATCTCTTAGCGAACGTGTGGCAAGTTTCTCGGCGTTGGTGCGCTCGACAATCTCCTTTTGCAGCATATCGTTCGTAGCTTGCAGCTCGCCGGTGCTCTTTTCGACGAGTTCCTCAAGATGGTCGCGATAGCTGCGCAGCTCCTGCTCGACTTTTTTTAAGGCAATCGAATGCGAAACAATGCCAAGAAGTTCATATATATTAAATGGCTTGCGTAAGAAGGCGCTGATGCCAAGCTCAAAGCACCTCTCCATTTCCTCGTCGCTGCCGTGGCCGGTGAGGACAACCACCGAACATGAGTCAGACGGCGACAAATTTATCTTTCTTAGAAACTCCACGCCATCCATGACAGGCATTCTGAGGTCAAGTATTATCAAAATTGGATTTACATCATGGTATAACGCAAGACCTTCTTTGCCGTTTTTGCCGGAATATATTTCGTAATTACGCCTACTTAGATTTTTTGTAATGGCGTCAATGACAATCTGTTCATCGTCCAGAATCAGAATCTTATCGTTTCCCAATATCGCCTCCCACCGGTATCGTAATCGTAAACACGGTTCCCTTGCCGACGTTCGAATCACAGTGTACCGTGCCGTTGTGTTCACTTATTATCCCGTAAACGATAGAAAGGCCCAGCCCTGTGCCCTTTCCTACCTCCTTGGTGGTATAAAATGGCTCAAATATCTTGTCTATAATCTCCTTATTAATACCTGAGCCGTTGTCAGAAAATTTTAGAATAATAGCCTTCTTTTTTACTGAATAACGTGCGGTGATACGAATAGCTGCGTCATCCTTACCGAGGGGAAAGGCGTCAATGGCATTTTGCAGCAGATTAATAAACACCTGCTCGAGCTGGTTAGCGTTTCCCGAAAAATTCGGTATATCCCTGTCAATATCCTTTATGAGTGTAATATTGCTAAGCCTTATCCTCTCACTCATGAGAAGCATCGTGTTATCAATAACAGTTTCTATGTTTATCAACTGCATCTCAATATCGTCCCTTCGGCCAAAGGTGCGCAGATGTTGAATAATATTGACGATTCGCCCGACTTGTTTATACGCGATAGCGGCGTCGTTGATAGCTACGTCTATGTTTAACTGTCCCTTTTTAATATCGAACAACAGGCCTTGAATGAAACTACTTATATATGTAAGCGGTTGATTTATCTCGTGCGCTATGCCGGTTGATATCTCTCCGAGGGTTGCCATTTTAGAAGATGTAAGCATCTTAACCTGAATGCGCTTAGTCTCCTCTTCAAATTTTTTCATCTCCCTCATGTCGTGGGCTGCCAAAATAGTCTCGTTACCTTTGCTGCCAAGTCTGGAAAGATTGGCAAGGACGGGAATAGAAACCGATTGCTTAGTCTTCATGTTCATAAGGACATCTTTTGCGAAGCCGTTTCGCTGCGCCTCGCGTATGTATTCAATAATATTGTCTTCGAATATTTCAAATACACTTTTACCGACAAGTTCACCCTCGGAATATCCGAGGAGCTGAGCGGCTGTTTGATTAATGGTCTTTATTATATGGTCAGGGCCGGCCACTAACAGGGCGTCAGTGAGGGAAGACAACACGGTCTCAAGATACGTATTGGCGTGAAGCAGCTCACCAGTCCTTTCTTTGACCCTGAGTTCAAGCACGTCGTTAATCCTCTCAAGGGCCTCTTTGGCCTTTTTAACCTCTGTAAAATCGTGGAAAATTCCCCTCGCAACAGACGGCTCATCGTCTTCGCAACTGCAGTTGACGCTTCCTATAACGGCTATGGAGCTGCCATCCTTCTTAACAAACGTCATTTGGTTATTGCTGATTGAACCCCCTCCTAAGACAGAGTTAAACAGCCCAAGACATCTGTCTCTGTCATCGGGATGTATTATTTCGGCCAACGTCATCGTCTCGACCTCTTCTTTAGTATAGCCAAGAGTATCCTGCCATGAGCGGTTTACATACAGGAACTTCCCATCGGTATTGACAATCTGGATCATATCGTGCGCGTTATCGAAGAAGTCCTGGAGTTTTTCCTTGTTTTTCCTGACCTCCTCTTCTGCGAGTTTTCGTTCAGTTATGTCGGTAACAAGCCCGTCATAGGCAACTAAACGCCCATCACTTTCATACCTTGGGACAGGGGTACTCCTCACCCACTTTATTTGGCCGTCTTTGTGTATGATACGATGCTCAAGAGCTTGAAAAATCCCGCCATGCAAGACCTTTTTCCCGAGTCTGACAACGGCGACTCTGTCCTCTGGATGCACCATATTCAACCACAGGAAAGAATCCTCGGCAAGCTCTTCCTGCGTATAACCTGTAACAGCCAGGCAGCTTGGCCCATGAGTAGTTGAGACAGGCACGCCGTCTCTGACGTCAACGGTGTAGATATAGTCGGTAATGGCGTCAAGCA
>JADFYL010000110.1 GCA_015233045.1 Nitrospirota bacterium
CGTCTATCCCAAACGGCACATACTGCTCTGCCTCATAACGTATATTTTCGTTTAACACCTCCTCTGTCATGTCTGGCAGCGTGATGCGTTTGATTATCACAGAGGAGTGCCCGGATATTGATATTACCGTATTTTTGGTCTTTATCTTTGCCTTTTTGACCAGCGCCTTGATTGCGCCGGAGAGTTTCTCTGAGTCTGCCACCACGTTTTCGACTATCAGGTCAGAATCAATCGGCAGGAAATCAAACAGTTCCAGCTCGTAACCGGTTTTGAGGTCTTTCAACTGCACAGCCTTTATGCTGGACGACCCTATGTCCAGCCCAAGCAGCGATTTAGGCCCGAATATATCTATCACAATATATTTCTAACATAATCTAAAAATCTTGTCAAGTGTTTTTTCCCCATTTTTTTAGCTACTTAAGAATTTATTATAAAATTCTGCTTTAACTATTGCCTCGGCTTTTTCCTAAAAAAGTTGTCATCTTAATTTTTTTGTCCGCATATGTGCCAATCGCGAACAAATTTCCCCTTATGTCCTTTAATCTCACGGCTTCCCCGTTTTGCCGACCAGGGGCGTAATCATCAAGCATTGAACCGTTTAGTATCTTCCTTTGTTCATCAGGGGTAAGTGTCCTCTCAACAAGGTGGCAGAGTGTCTCGTCCATAGAAAGCACCCGCGCGCTTTCAAGGGTATCGAATCCGCATGAGCCGGTTATGTTGAACATCCCCACACCCGTGCGTTTGAGCGCGTGGACGTATCCGCATGAGCCGAGGTTCTCGGCAAGGTCGCTGCAGAGGCTCCTGACGTATGTCCCTTTTGAGCAGTGTAAGTCCAGCGTAATGTATGGTAAATCAAAGATCGTCAATTTGATGTCGAATATGGTAATGGTACGCTGTTTGCGCTCTACCTCAAGCCCCTTGCGGGCGAGTTTATACAGGGGGGTACCGTTTATCTTCAGGGCTGAGTACATGGGCGGGGTTTGAGAAATTACACCCGTGAAAGCCTTCAACGCCTCCACAACGCCTTCGGCTGTTATCCCTGATATCGGGGCAGTCCTGATGATTTTTCCTTCTCTGTCGAGGGTTTCCGTGTGCTCTCCAAGTTTTACGACGGCGGTGTATGTCTTGTCCAGCGTGGCCAGATACGGGGTGAGTTTTGTGGCATTGCCGCAAAGCACGACAAGCACCCCCTCGGCCAGAGGGTCAAGAGTACCGGCGTGGCCGACCTTGCCGAGTTTTAGCGCGGCCTTTATTCGCTGCACCGCGGTATGGGAGGATATCCCCTCCGGCTTATTGAAGTTGATGGCCCCGCTAATCACCCCCGTAGGACTCTCCGATTCCGTCCAAAGACTCCATGAGAGCCTTTTTCGATGTCTCTATGTCCCCTGTTATTCTAAAGCCAGCCGCGTTTTTATGCCCGCCTCCGCCCAGTTTCTCGGCTATTTTGGCCACATTCACATCGCCGCGCGAGCGCAGTGAGGCCTTCCAGAAGTCCTTACCAGTCTCTTTAAACAGGGCCGCCACCTTTATGGTGTTTATCATAATGGGGAAGTTGACAAAGTTTTCTGTGTCTTCGGGCTTGGCACCCGTTCGTTTCAGCATATCACTTGTTATAAAACATATGGCCGTGTCCTTTTGTATCTCAAGATTGTTGAGCATATGTTTTAAGAGCATGAATTTTGCCTCAGTCCAGTTGTTGTGCAGGCGGTCGGCTACGAACGATGGCCTGACGCCTTTTGAGACGAGGTCGGCGGCCACAGACAAAGACTCGGCCGTCGTATTGGAGTACCTGAATATTCCGGTATCCACAGCAAGCGCCGCATAGAGATTTAAGGCCATAGCGCCGCTTATCTCAACGCCGAGGGCTTTAATCAGAAAATATATCATCAGGCCGGTGGCCGGGGACTTGGGCAGCACCCATCTGATGTCGCCGAAGTCGGATTCCGTCTCATGGTGGTCAATGACGATTGTATATTTAAACTTTACCCGTTCTATATCCGCCCTGTTGGGGGCGTTACAATCAACGAGCACTAAGACCGCGTCCTCGGACGACTTCAGGTCGCTTATAGGCGCTATCCGGGATGCCTCGGGGAGGAAATTAAACATGTCCGGCACGGTGTCACGCGAAAAGACTATGGCCTTTTTGCCAATGGTACAAAGCGCGCTCTCCAGCGCGAGGGCTGACCCAAGGGCGTCGCCATCGGGAAACATGTGCGGCACGATGTAGAATGTGTCATTATCTTTTAGGTATGACACTAAGATATCAGGAGGTTTCATTTTTCACCCTTTCTCTTTCATCCTTTTCTATATTTTTTAGCAGGCCGTCTATTTTCATCCCGTAGGCAAGGGATATATCTTCTGCGAATACGATGTTTGGAATCTGCCTCAGCTTGACGTTCTTTGCGGCCTCATGGCGGATAAATCCGGCCGCCGCGTTCAGTATTTTTAATGTCTTGCTTAGTTCACCCTTTTTCAGAACGCTGATAAACACGTGTGCCGTCTTAAGGTCGTCGCTTAGCTCCACGTCTGTAACCGTGATAAATCCAAGCCGCGGGTCTTTTATCCTGCTTAGGACTATCTCCGAAATCTCCTGCCTCAGCAGATCGCCTACACGCTGTGAACGCTTATAGGGCAGCATCAGGATAGCTCCAGCGAATAATCAAGGATTTCTATCTGTGGGTCTTTTTCTATCATATTTTTTACGTTTTCCAGCGTACTGTTTACATGCTGAGTGTCAGTGGATATACAGGCGGCGTAAAGCTCCACACGCTGCCATAGGTCATTCGCCTCCTCAGCCAGCGAGACGTTGAACTTGTTTTTTATCTTGTCTTTCACCGATTTGATGACAAACCTCTTAGCCTTCAGCGAGCCTGCATCGGGTATGTATAGGCTGATTCGCATTATCCCTATTATCATAAGCTGACATCATAAGCCGCAACGCAGGGGTTGAGTTTACAGTTTACCGGCAACCTTTTCTATCTTAAAGTTCTCCAGAATGTCACCGACTTTCACATCGTTGAAATTCTCCACGAGAATGCCGCAATCATAGCCCTTATGGGCCTCTTTTATGTCGTCTTTAAATCTCCTCAGCGTGGCGATTTTCCCTTCGTATATAACAATGTTGTCCCTGATTACCCTGATGCCGTCGCTTCCCCTCTGAATGACCCCTTCGGTTACCTGACAGCCGCAGATAGTGCCTATTCTTGATATAGTAAACAACTGTCTCACCTCCGCGGTGCCGAGAATGGTTTCTTTCAGCGTCGGTTCAAGCAGGCCCTCAAGCGCCTTTTTGACCTCGTTAATAGCGTCATATATGACGTTATAAAACCTGATGTCAACGCCTTCTCTGTCGGCAAGTTTCATGCTCTTTGCGTCTGCCCTGACGTTAAACCCAATAATTATCGCGTTTGAAGCCGAGGCGAGCATTACGTCGGATTCGTTGATGCCGCCCATGGAGGTATGGATAACCTTTACTTTTACCTCTTCGTGCTTTATCCCCTCCAGAGAAGATCTGAGGGCCTCGGCAGACCCTTGCACATCGGCCTTTATGATGATATTCAGTTCCTTTATCTCAAGCTCTTTGATTCTGGCGTAGAGTTCGTCGAGGTTGAGCTTTTTTGCATGTGCCACGGTCAGTGACTGTGCCTTTTGTTTTCTGGATAGTGTTATCTGCCGCGCCTTTTTTTCGTCGTCCACCACCATGAACATCTCACCGGCGTTTGGCACGTCCGAAAATCCTATGACCTCAACGGGGGTCGAGGGTGTGGCTGCTATGGTCTTAACGCCGACGTCGTCTATGAGGGCTCTGACGCGGCCAAAATTTACTCCGGCTACGAACACATCGCCTACCTTAAGCGTCCCCGACTGGATTAGAACGGTTGCTATTGCCCCGCGCCCTTTGTCCAGCCTTGATTCGATTATCACCCCGCGTGCCGGTTTTTTAGGGTTGGCCTTTAGTTCCATCATCTCGGCCTGCAGGATAATCATCTCAAGCAGGTCTTCTATGCCGATTTTCTTCTTTGCCGATACCTCGACAAATATATTCTTGCCGCCCCACGCCTCTGATATTACCTCATGCTCGGCGAGTTCTTTTTTCACCCTGTCTATGTCGGCGTTGGGTTTATCTATTTTATTTACGGCCGCTACTATTGGCACCGCGGCAGCCCTTGCGTGGTCTATGGCCTCAATGGTTTGTGGCATTACGCCATCGTCGGCGGCGACTACGAGCACGACGATGTCGGTTACTTTTGCCCCACGCGCCCTCATTGTGGTGAATGCCTCGTGCCCAGGTGTATCGAGAAACACTATCTCCTTGCCTTTGAGCGTCACCTTGTATGCCCCGATGTGCTGGGTTATTCCTCCGGCCTCGGACTCTGTTACCTTGGTCTTTCTGATGGCGTCAAGAAGCGAGGTCTTGCCGTGGTCAACGTGCCCCATAATTGTAACAACGGGGGGGCGGTGAACAAGCCCTTCGGAGTCGTCCTGCACCTCGGCCGCATCGAAATCCTCCACCTCGGATACCTCTATCTTCACGCCGAAGGTCTCTGCGACAATGGAGGCGGCCTCAATGTCTATGGGCTGATTTATAGTGGGCATCGTGCCGAGTTCCATGAATTTCTTTATGACCTCTGAGATTTTCTGCCCGATGGCCTTTGCGAATTCATTTACGGTAGTGCCTTCCTGGATTTTCATTACCTTCTTACGGGGGACGGTTGCCGGGATTAGTTGTTTTTGCGGCATTGAGCGCGACGACGAGCGTGAGCGCATCCCCTTTTTGTTTGAGCGTGAGTCGAATATCTTTTTCTGCTCGACCTTTCTTATAGACTGGAAGGCGCGCTGCATACTGACCTTTGGCTTGGCCTTCTCCGCCTTTTCAACCTCGACTTTCTTTTTAAATCTATCGGGAATGGTTATCTCATCCTCTTCCTCGGTCTTAGCAACCACAACGCCGGGGATTAGTATGAGCTTTTCTTTGTCCGAATGGGCTGGTTGAGCCAGATGAGCCGGTTTCGGGGTAGTAGGGTGCTGCTGCGGCCTTGCTGTCGGCCTCTTTTGACCGGATGCCTGTTGTTTAGCGGCAGGGGTGAACCTTTTTTCGTTTTTGTCGTTGCGGGTGACTTGCCTTGCCGGTTGAGCGTCCTGTCTTGGCGCCGAGGGCCTTGCCGATGACGGTGTATATGACGGCCTTGCCTGTGAAGGCTGCGATGGCGGTGTGTACGGCGGCTTTGCCTGTGAAGGTGTATGCGGCCTCGCAGACGGCACCGATGATGATGGCGGCGTATACGGCTTCGCTGGTGGCGTATACGGGGTACGTGGTTTTACGGGTTCTATATTTCCTTTGCCCTTAACCGCGGCCTTGAGCCTGTCTGCCAGTTCCTGCGATATGCCCGAGGAGTGAGTTTTGCCTTCGATGCCCATCTTAGTTATCAAATCAAGCAGTACTTTGTTTGGTACGTCAAGTTCTTTGGCAATTTCGTTTATCCTTATTGTGTGCATGAAGCCCCGACCTCCGTTTTCAATAACTCCCTCCATGCCGGCAACGCAGTTATTTTTCTTTTTAAAAATTTATTTATTTTTTTCTCATCCATAAAGTTACCCACACACTTCTTATCGGGGCACAGGTAGTATCCCCTGCCCTGCATTTTCTTAAACCTGTCGAATATCGGGGTGTCCTCCGGTACCACAATCCTCAAAAGCCCGCTTTTTGCGTTCTTTTTCCTGCAGCAAACACATGTCCTTTCTGGCACCCGCAACATCACTGATACACATGTTATCATAAATACACAGTATTGTGCAACCCACAAAAGTAATCATATGTCACAGGGCGGCGGTGGGTTGGCAGTTGGGGCGCTTTACAAAGGATTTGATTTATTGTAAAATCCTGACAGCCGTTTCTTCAACGGCACAACATGTTACGGAGGAGGTCTGCTATGGAAAGGACAGGGGTTATAACATTTCAGGGCGGTGGCCTGACGCTGCTTGGCACTGAGGTAAAGGTTGGGGACAAGGCGCCAGAGTTCACAGTTTTAGACAACGGGTTAGGAGCGGTCGCCCTGAAGGATTTCACGGGTAAGACGGTAGTTATCAGCGTAACGCCGTCGCTTGACACGCCGGTTTGCGACATGCAGCTGAGAAAGTTCAACGAATCTGCGGCCAAATTAGGCACTGATGTCGTGGTATTAAATATAAGCATGGACCTGCCGTTTGCCAATGCCAGATTTTGCGCCGCAGCGGGCATAGACAGAGTAAAAACGCTTTCGGACTATAAAGATGCGTCATTCGGGATGGCCTATGGCCTCCTGATAAAGGAACTACGCCTGCTGACACGCGCCATAGTAATAATAGACAAAACCGGCACAATCAAATACATAGAGGTGGTACCGGAGGTCACAAACCACCCGGACTACGAAAAGGCCCTCGCCGCCGTAAAGTAAATCGTGTTAGCGTGCATGGCGTTACTGCGCCGACAGCCGCCGCTGTCGGCGTTATTTACCGCATAGATGAGAAGTTATCTTTTTGCCCTGAGTGGGTACGCCACGGTAAACTTATCCAAACGTGCGGCTTGTTGAATAAGACGGCAGCGGCTCAATACCGTACGGCGCGGTATTTGCGGGGTTGGTTTTACCCGCTATAGCCGCCCGACTGAGTAATACTCAAAGCCTATGCCTCTCATTTTCACGGGGTCATAGACGTTTCGCAAATCAAAAAACAGGGGCCTTTTCATAATCGCATATATTCGTTCAAAGTCCAGAGTTCTGAACTGATTCCACTCAGTCATCATCACAGCAACGTCCGCGCCCCTGAGGGTGTCGTCTATTGTTGAGCAGTAGTTCACGGTTGGAAAAAGTTTCGCCGCATTTTCCGAAGCAACCGGGTCAAAGGCATTTACCTTCGCCCCCTTGTCAAGAAGCGCGCCAATTAAATACAGCGACGGCGCCTCCCTGATATCGTCCGTGTTTGGTTTAAAAGATAGTCCAAGAAACGCGGCTGTTTTCCCTTGTATATCTCCTACCGCCCGGAGTATTTTTTCAAGCATGAGTTCTTTTTGAGCGTCGTTCGTCTTAATAGTCCCACTCACTACGTTTAGCGTAACACCTTCACGCTCGGCAAGGGAAAGCAGGGCGTGCGTGTCCTTAGGGAAACATGAGCCTCCAAAACCAGGCCCGGGGTGGAGAAACTTCTTTCCAATCCGGCCGTCAAGCCCCATCGCCCGCGCCACATCGTGTACATCCGCGCCGACACGTTCGCAGAGATTCGCTATTTCGTTGATGAATGAAATCTTTGTGGCCAAAAACCCGTTGGACGCATATTTAATAAGCTCGGCCGTCTCAATATTCGTTATAATAAACGGGGTTTCTAACAGATAAAGCGGCCTGTATAAATCCTTCATTATCGAAAGAGCCCTGTCGCCCTCCAACCCGACAACAACCCTGTTAGGCCGCATAAAGTCATCCACCGCGGCACCTTCTCTTAAGAACTCCGGATTAGACACCACATCAAAATCTATTTCCCCTTTGACTTCTTTTGACAAGAGTCCACTCAGCCACTTGCCTGTCCCCACAGGCACGGTGCTCTTGGTCACTATAACCTTGTAGGAGTCAATATATTTGGCAACCTCTACGGCCACGGCCTCCACATAACGCATATCTGCGCTTCCGTCTTCCTTGGGCGGTGTCCCTACGGCTATGAATATTACGAGCGATTTCCTCACCGCCTCTGAAAGTTCTGAGGCGAATACTAATCGTCCCTCACGCAGACCCCTTGCCACCAGCTCTTTAAGGCCGGGTTCGTAAAACGGTATTTCTCCACCTTTCAGGGCATCAATTTTCCCCGCGTCTTTATCAACACACGTTACCATCACGCCGAACTCGGCGAAACACGCTCCGGTTACCAGCCCTACATAGCCCGTTCCTATTACGCATATGTCCATCTAACAACCTCCTAATCAGTAGGCACTTGGTTTTGCTTCTATCATACCCTTGAAGTTATAACACTTAAATATAGAGTATTCCCTTAAAATTTGTCCATTTTCATTTACTGTCAGAGGTGTTGCCTCGCACCGGTCAAACGCGAATGCCACAAAGGGATGAGTCGGCTGGTTGCCGTCGGTTACGAATATCGCGTCTATGCGCCGTTGTGGGGCGGCCTTCCTAAGTTTTATGGCCGCTTCGTTTACCCCTGGCCACATGTCATATTCGTTTACCCTCCGGCCAAGATTTATACAGTAAACCCACGGGTTTCCCTTCGTGTAAAAGGCCATCTCCGCCGTAACCTGGTACTTGTCAGAAACAAGTAATACCTTCGTGCCGTAGGGATATGACTTGCCCTCCTGCTGTAATTCGCCGTAGATGGTGGTTATCGCAGTCCCAAATTCCCGCCAGCCCCTAA
>JADFYL010000008.1 GCA_015233045.1 Nitrospirota bacterium
GGCGGCACAAATACCGCAGCGTATAATTATTGACGGCGGCGAGGTGCTAATACCGCTGAAACAGCAGCAGCCGGGTGACGCGATAACGCCACAGATATATGTCCCCAAAGACGGGGTGGCGGCGGCACAAATACCGCAGCGTGTAATTATTGACAGTGCCGAGGTACTAATACCGCTGAAACAACAGCAGCCGGGTGACGCGGTAACACCACAAATGTCTGCTACCAAAGAAGGGTCGGTGGCAGCGACACTAATAGACCAAGGCAGCCCTAAGCGCATTGCCACAGACGGTGGCGACGTGTTGACCCCAAGAGATTCCATCAAAGACAGCGCGGCGGTTGCAGCCCAGACCACCACCAAAGACACCGCTATTACACCCCATAGTTCCCCCAAAAGTGAACCCGTAACGACGGTATTAAACGTAAATAACGATCAAAAGGCACTACTGCTGAAAATTAAGAATATACTGCAAGACGATAAGATGGTCGAGGCCCTTAAAAATTCCCCGGCCAAACGTGACGAATTAGTGGGCGTAGTTGATAAGTTTATTAAGAATATAGAGTTTTATCAGGTGAGTTCGCGTGCTAATGATATGGTATCCACGTATCTGCCTTTTTTGTGGAATGAGCTAAGAGACGGCGAGCTGCTGTTTAAGAAGAACAAGTATCACGCAAAGAAATCGTTCACATGCGATATTAATCTCGACCTTGACAGGCTTGGCAAAATCTCGGCCTCAGTAACAGCGGCAGACGGAGGATTCTTTGTCTCTTTCAATGTTGAAAAAGATAACACCAAACAACTCATAATGGAAAACAAAGGGGAACTCGAAAAGCGGTTCGCGGCAAACGGCCTCACCCTTAAGGTAATCAATGTAGGACAAAAGACCAGGCTCGACTTTGCCGAGAATAATGATAAGAAGAGAACCCCTTCCGGCGGTCTGGACTTGCGGATTTAGGAGGCGGTATGGAAGGCAAAAACAGAAAGGCGGCAGCCCTAAACTATAAATCGGGTGCTGAGGCAGTTCCAAGGATAACCGCAAAAGGCTCCGGTGCCGTGGCAGAGAAGATTATAGAAATAGCAAAGGCCAACGGCGTCCCGCTCAAAGAGGACAAGCAGTTGGTAGAAATCCTCTCAGCCCTTGACTTATACCAGGAAATTCCACAAGAACTATACAAGGCAGTAGCAGAAATCCTCGCGTTTATCTACACATTGGGCAAAAAAACTAATCCCTCACTTCCCCCCCCAACGTGGCCTGTCTGAACTGAAAGGATTAAAGGATTAACGACGAAGGGGAGGTAACCCCCCCTTCACCCCGTAAATCTCACCACGTTTTATCTGTTGAATTTGGGCTGCCGCTTATCCCCCTGTTGGCGGCCTCAGCACCCCGGCTAAAGGTCATTTGGGCATGGCAATTACTGAAAGTCCATTGGTAAAAAAATCTGACAAAAGATACCTTGACAAAATAATTATAAAAGTATAAACTTGCTACAGGCTGGACAACAGTACAATGAAAAGGATGTAACGCAAACCATAACGATGGATGTGAGCCGTGACTATGATTGAAAAGAAGATATCTAATCTGAGGCCAGGCCAGAAAAAAAAGCCGCCGTGTCCGGCGACGATGGCCTTTGAGGCGTTTGCGAAGGCCTTTGAGGGGTTTGAGCAGACCAAAGTCGAGAGGACAAAGTGCTGGGAGTTCTTTAAGTGCGGGTTAAACAAGGTGGGATTACACAAGCATGGGCAGTGTTCGGCGTTCACTAAGTCCGCCGGAAGGCGCTGCTGGCTGGTCGCTGGTACTCTAAGCGGGACAGAGCCGGAGTGTGAAGTCGCCCGAACCCTCAAAAGTTGCAAAGAGTGTGAGTTCTATCAGAAAGTAAAAAAGGGCGAGATATAATTTAACGGCTAATGAAGCATTAATGGGCGCAAATGAGCAGTTACAAAAAATTAACGGACTGGCCGCCCCATGGGAGTTAATGTCGCTGCCTGTCGCTTTACAGGCACTGGCGGTGTGGCGTTATGCGTGGGTCAGGCAGTTGGCGGGGGGCGCGGTGATGAGAACGGTGGCGCACATTGACAGGCAAGGCAACAGCTTTGGCGGATAAGGCTGCGGCTTTAAATTCCATTTCGGCGGGGGGGGACTCCGCGCCAGGTGGCGGTATTCACATTGAGGTTGACTCGTCGTGGGGCAGGTCGCTCCTTAAAATGGCCGATGAGCTTATCGGCATATCAAAGGCTACTGAGACAGAGTTTCTTGAGCTTGGGGCGAGTTTGCAGGATTTTTCCTTCGCGTGCATAGAGAATTCCTCCATGGCCGGCAATCTCGTAAACGCGATAGAAAGCGGCAGCGGTTTCAATGTGCATTCTCTGAAGGAACTCTTCGAAACGGTTTACAGTGAGATAGACACTTCCTCTAAACTGATACTTGAAGGTTCCAGGGAAATGAACCTTATCATAGACGACCTGAACAGGGTCATAGATATGGAGGAGTTTTTTAAGAAACTGTCTAAGACGATATCCATCATAGGCACATTGATAAGGATAGAGACGGCGCGCGTGGGCAACGCGGAGTTTAATATTATGACAGACTTAGTGGATACGCTTGCGAGACAGATATTAAAAGGGACAGACGAGATAATCTCATCAGTCAGGACGGCAGACGTGTGCGTGGCAGACGTAAACGACCAGCTTGCGCCATTTATTGAGACCGCCGACAGGGAACTTGACTCCGTTAAGAGCCGTGTCAGTGTCATTCTTGGAGAGCTTGACGCGATGTCAACACAGGCCAAGTGGCTGTGTGAGAGGATAAGCAGCAGGGCATATTCTATCTCGCCGGAGGTTGGCGAGGTTGTCGCCTCGATTCAGTTCCATGACATAACGCGCCAACAGATAGAACACGTCTCAGAGGCCTTTCACGAAATAGAGGCGAAAATCGGGACGTTCGACTCTGAAGACGAAAACGGCAAATTCGTCCTGATAAGGTGGGTAACAGAGGTCATAAAGATACAGATAGGCCAGCTTAATTTCGTCCTCAACGAGACACAAAAGGCCGCCGTGACCATCTCCGGCTCTCTGTCGAAGGTGTCAGAGTTGTCAGAGGCGCAGGCCGAAGACGCCATAACAATAACCGCTGAGGAGGAATCCGGCAATAATAAGATCACACTGGTGGGCACGGCGCTGGATGCCCTCGTTAAGGTTCTGGTTGCGGTTAATGATATGACGGTAAACCTGCTTGAGTCAATTAAACTGACCAGCACAAACCTTCAGGGGATGACCAGCCAGGTGGCAAACGTCGAATCAATAAGCGAGAACATGAATCTCCTTGCGATGAACGCGATGATAAAGGTATCTCGCGTGGGGGCTGCCGGAAGGGCGCTTGGGGTTCTCGCCAACGAAATAAGCAATCTGTCAGAAAACGCCAACGTCAGGATATCAGACTGCGCGGGGTTGATTAACTCAATACTCAAAAGGTCAGCCCAGATTAAGACATACCTGTCAGAGCAACTGCTCTCTCGTTTAGAGACATCAAAGACAGTTGCTGAGCAAACGCGCCAGGCCATTGAGACGGTTATGGAACAGGATAAGGAAGTCATCGCGTCAATGAATAAGATATCAGCAAGCGCGGCTCAGCTCAAGGTAGACATAGAAAACGTAATAAAAAAAATCAATTTCAGCAACATAATACAATGCACCGTCACTGAGGTAATAAGTGAGCTTGAGAGAATCCTTGGCGACGTAATGGCCACAATCCCGGGACACATTCACGACGACGTGAACTTCGCGCCTGATCTAAAGGAAATGCTCAGTAGATATACGATGCAATCAGAAAGGGCAATCCACACAGGTGCCGCGGCTTCGGAGGATGGGGATTCGCTGCTTTGGGGTGAAAGCTGTGCAAAGCCTGATGATGGGGCAGGCGACAATTTTGAGTTGTTTTAATAGAAAAGTTTAATGAATGTATATAATTGAATGTATAATGGCAAGGAGGAGAATGAATGAGTGATTTTCAGTTGAGTAAATCAGGGGAGCTGAGAATTTCGGGCGATGTGACAATTATGAATGCCGCGGAGGTGAAAGACGCGGTATTGGGCGCGCTGAAGAATTCAAAAAAGGTTACCATAGATATCAATGCTGTCGAGGGAGTTGACTTATCCTTTCTCCAGATATATTTTGCGGCAAGGCACTCGGCTGAGGCGTCGAAAAAGGAGCTGTCGTTGATAAATCCGCCGGAAGGGTTTTTGAGTTTGATAGAAGACGCCGGGTTTGACCGTTATTTTAATTTCCCGAAATCGGAGGCCGCCAATGGCTAAGGTAATAATGACAGTAGATGATTCAGCAAGTGTGAGGCAGATGGTTGCCTTTACCCTGAAGGGGGCTGGATATACGGTCGTAGAGGCCGTTGACGGCAAGGATGCCCTTGCCAAACTGGCCCAGACGCAGATAAACATGATGATAACTGATTTAAACATGCCAAACCTTGACGGAATAGGCTTGATAAAGGGAGTGCGTGCAATGCCGGCCTATAAATTCATACCAATAGTGATGCTCACAACCGAATCGCAGGACAGTAAGAAGCAGGAGGGCAAGTCTGCCGGTGCCACGGGGTGGATAGTAAAACCATTTAAGCCTGACCAACTGTTGGCGGTGGTAAAGAAGGTGCTGGGATGAGCGGCGAAGACGATGGTTTAGACGCAGGACGTGAGGCATTTAAGGAGGAGGCCGCCGAGCTCCTGACAGAGCTGGAGACATCCCTCTTAGAGCTTGAGGAACACCCAACCGATGAGGATTTGATAGGGCGCGTGTTTCGCGCCATGCACACGGTAAAAGGCTCAGGGGCGATGTTCGGATTTGACGACATAGCCGAATTCACACACGAGGTGGAGACGGCCTTTGATATGGTCAGAATGGGAAAACTTGCCGTCACTAAGGAACTGACAAACCTGACACTTCGTGCCCGCGACCAGATTCGCACGATGATAGAGGCCTCTGAGGGCAAGGCAACCGTTGACCACAGCGTCTCTAAGTCCATAATAGGCTCCCTGCAGCTTTTGACAAAGGGTGGGTCTGCTAAGGCGGCAGTACAGGAAGTCGAAGAGGTCTCAGCAAAAAAACCATCTAAGACCGCGTCAGCAGACGGTTCCCACTCAATTACATATCGAATAAGATTCAAACCCGCCTCTGACCTTTTCATAACGGGGACGAACCCGATATTGCTGCTCAATGAGCTGCGCCAGATGGGAAGCTGCATGGTGATAGCCCAAACGGACGCCATCACGCGCCTTGAGGAATTCAACCCCGAGACGTGCGCGACATACTGGGACATCATCCTGACGACCACTCATAGCGCTAATGCCATAAAAGATGTGTTTATATTTGTTGACGACATGTGTGAATTACATGTCGAGGTGGTTGATGAGGAAGGGGAATACGACGAGGACGAAGGGTACATGAAACTCGGCGAGATATTGGCGGCGCGCGGCGACGTCAAGGTGGACGAGTTAAAAAAGCTCCTGGGCAAGCAGAAAAAAGTCGGAGAGATACTGGTTGACGCCGGGATTGTGGACAGTGGGCACATAGAATCGGCCCTCGCTGAACAGCAGCACATAAAGGAAGTCCGCGAACAGCGGCAGAAAACAGCCGACGGCGCGGCAAGCATAAGGGTGCCATCGGAAAGGCTTGACAAGCTCGTTGACCTTGTTGGGGAGCTTGTTACAGTGCAGGCAAGGTTGAGCCAGACAGCGGCCATAAACGGTGAGGTCTTGCTTACCTCCATAGCCGAAGAGGTGGAGCGTCTTACGTGGGAACTGAGAGACGGCACGATGAGCATCAGGATGCTTCCCATAGGGACGACATTCAGCAAGTTTAAGAGGCTGGTGCGCGACCTTTCCAATGATTTGGGCAAAGAGATACAGATGACCACAGACGGGGCTGAGACCGAGTTAGATAAGACGGTCATAGAGAAACTCAACGATCCGCTTGTGCATATAATAAGAAACAGCATAGACCACGGTGTGGAAAGGCCCGATGTAAGAGAGGCCGCCGGGAAACCCAGAATGGGCACTGTGCATTTGTCGGCGGGGCATTCGGGTGCGAACGTCCTGATAAAGATAGAAGACGACGGGGCAGGGCTGGACAAAGAGAGAATATTAAAGAAGGCGATAGATAACGGCCTCGTGGCGCCGGATGCCGAGCTGTCGGAGAAGGAGATATTCGGGATGATATTTGCTCCGGGTTTTTCTACCGCCGCAAAGGTAACAAACGTATCGGGGCGAGGCGTTGGGATGGATGTTGTAAAGAAAAACATAGACGCCCTGCGCGGCATCGTAGAGGTAAAGAGCAAAAAGGGTGCGGGGACGACTATCACGCTGCGTCTTCCCCTGACGCTTGCCATAATAGATGGTCTACTGGTGAAGATAGCCGATGAGGTTTTTGTTATTCCTCTGGCGGTTGTTGAGGAATGCGTGGAGCTGAGCAAAAAAGATATTGAAAGGACGCACGGCAGGCATGTCTCAAACGTGCGCGGTGTCCTGATACCGTACATAAGACTTAGGGAGCATTTCCTTATTGACGCCGAAGAGCCGGAGATGGAGCAGATAGTTATAACCGAGGTTGAAGACAAAAAGGTGGGCTTTGTTGTAGACTACGTCATAGGAGAGCATCAGACAGTAATAAAGACACTGGGAAGGGTTTTTAAGGACATAGAGGGGGTCTCGGGGGCGACCATACTGGGCGACGGCACGGTGGCCCTGATTATGGACATCCCCAGTCTGGTACGTTCTGTGGCAAGACACGAGCCGACGGTGGCAGACACTGTGGGCGTTTGAGAACAAAATAATAAGAAAAACGGGAGGTACCTGGAAATGTCAGCAACCGCAACATCCGAAGCGACGCAGTATTTGACATTTGAATTGGAGGAAGAGACGTTTGCCCTTGATATATCGAAAGTCAGAGAGGTTCTGGAGTTTAGCAGCGTAACAAAGGTACCGCGCACACCGGAGTTCATGCGCGGGGTAATAAATCTAAGGGGAAGCGTTGTGCCAGTGGTTGACCTTAGATTAAAATTCGGAATGACCCGTACGGAAAAGACAGTAAACACCTGCGTAATAATCGTGGAGGTGTCATTTGAGAGCGAGTCAATGGTGCTGGGGGCGCTGGCGGATTCCGTGCAGGAGGTAATAGAGCTTGAACCGGAGAAGATAGAGCCGGCCCCAAGCATAGGAATGCAGTTGAGGACGGATTTCATAAAGGGCATGGGCAAGCGTGACGAGGAGTTTATAATTATTTTGGATATAGACAAGATATTTACCGCTGACGAACTGGCATTCGCGCAAGAAGCAAGCCAATCAGCGGCATAGCATAAGACGAAATGGCAAACGATTATGATGACGTAAGACGCGAAGCGGCGGTTTTGTCTGACAAGGTATTTCGCCGTCTGAGTGAGTTTGTGCAAGACGAAGTGGGCATAAAAATGCCCCCCGCGAAAAAGACGATGCTTGAAGCTCGCCTGCAGAGGAGGCTTCGCAAGCTTGGCATCGGTTCATTTGAACAGTACAGCGATTACGTATTCAGTCCAAAGGGCACCGAAAGCGAATTGGTTCATATGATAGACGCGGTGACTACGAACAAGACAGATTTTTTTCGTGAGCCAAATCATTTTGACTATTTAACGAGGCACGCCCTTCCTACGCTTATCGAAAGCACGGGGGCGGGGGCAATGCGTCCGCTGATGCTCTGGAGCGCCGGTTGCTCAACAGGTGAGGAGCCTTATACGCTCACAATGGTGCTAAGCGAATTTGCGGAGAAGGCACCCGGTGGGCGGTTCAACTTCACTATAATCGCAACAGATATTTCCACAAAGGTGCTGGGCATAGCAAAAGAGGCAATATACGACGAGGAGAAGATACAGCCGGTAGCGATGCCGCTGAGGAAGAAATATCTACTCAAAAGCAAAGACAGTAAGAAGCAGCTCGTGCGCATTGTGCCTGAGCTGAGGCGTAGTGTAATATTTCGCAGGCTGAACTTCATGGATGACGACTTTGGATTTAGAGAGACGATGGACATAGTATTCTGCAGAAACGTGGTAATATACTTCGATAAACCTACGCAGGAGCGGCTTCTTACGAAGTTCGCAAAGTACTTGCAACCTGGCGGCTATCTGTTCATGGGGCATTCGGAGACAATCGGGGGTTTAAATGTGCCATTTTCGCAGGTGGCTCCGACCATATACAGGGTCAGGAAATGAAATTTACAGAGATGGGATTGCCGCTGGTGTTTCTCAAACCAGGCGAGGTCTATGTAACCGAGAAACCGGCGCTGGTGAAAACGGTGTTGGGGTCATGTGTATCAATAACGATGTTTGAACCCATGCGGCGTGTTGCCGCCATATGCCACGGTATGCTTCCCGACTGCGGAGGAAAGGGCTGCGGTGATTGCCCTGAGAAACTAAAATATGTTACGTGTTCCATAAAATATATTATGAATAAGATGCAGGACAAGGGTGTAAACACCAGGGACATTGAGATAAAGGCCTTTGGCGGAGGCGACGTCCTCACGTATAGAAATTATGACGCCAGGGCAACGGTGGGAAGGCAAAATATAGACGCGGCGCTGGGAATCCTCGAGGCCCTCGGCCATAAGCCGAAGACCTCTGACCTTGGCGGCGACAGAGGGCGCAAGATTTTTTTTAACACACAAACTGGCGAGGTTCTGCTCAGAAAATTGAGGAAGACCGCGGTGGAGTGTGTCAGGGTAACTTAATGGGTAAAATATTGTCAATGAAAGGTGGACGATGAGAGATAAAATAAAGGTGCTCATAGTGGATGACTCGGCGATAGTGCGCCAGACGCTGTCGGATATACTGTCCTCTGACCCTCAGATACAGGTTATTGGGACGGCGGCTGACCCGTTTGCCGCGGCAAAGAAGATACAGGAGGAGTTGCCCGACGTGATAACTCTGGATGTGGAGATGCCGCGAATGGACGGCCTGACTTTTTTAAAGAAGTTGATGAGCCAGCATCCGATACCTGTGGTGATGTGCTCATCGCTTACGGAAATTGGTTCTGAGACCGCCTTAAAGGCGATGGACCTTGGTGCCGTTGAGATAATAACCAAGCCGCGCATGGGTACCAAGCAGTTCATTGAGGAATCCAGAATGACAATCTGCGACTCGGTGAAGGCGGCGGCCTCATCAAGGCCCAGGCGTATATCAGCAGTAAGGACTGAAAAAATGGTCGCCCCAAAGCTGACCGCGGACGCGGTACTAGATAAGCCGACATCGAAGGCGATGATTCAAACAACTGAAAAAGTGGTAATCGTGGGTGCGTCAACGGGCGGGACAGAGGCCCTCAAAGTCTTTCTGGAGGAATTTCCCACGAACTGTCCGGGTATTGTGATAGTTCAGCATATGCCGGAGCATTTTACCGCCGCGTTTGCAAGAAGGCTGGACAGCATTTGCCGGATATCTATAAAGGAGGCGCAAGACAATGATACAGTTATCAGAGGCCATGCCCTCATAGCACCCGGCAACAAGCATACGTTGATAAAAAGAAGCGGTGCCCGCTACTATGTAGAGGTGAAAGACGGCCCGCTGGTAAGTCGGCATCGCCCGTCAGTGGATGTGTTGTTTCGTTCGGCGGCCAGATATGCCGGCAAAAACGTCGTGGGCGTCATTATGACCGGAATGGGAGACGACGGCGCGCGCGGGATGCTCGAAATGAAAGAGGCCGGGGCAATCACCATCGCGCAGGACGAGGCGTCATGCGTGGTTTTCGGGATGCCCAACGAGGCGATTAAACTTGGCGGGGTGGATAAGGTAATGCCCCTTGACAGGATAACCCGCGAAGTCCTCAGGCTCTGCAATTAGTAGGAATGTCCAACCGGCTGATTGATTTTCCTCTTGACAGAGGGTAGGGCGGAGTGCTAATTTATACCACTATGGAAGATGTCGAAACCAAAGTCTCCGAGCCGGTTGCCCCTGGGCCGGTTGTCCCTGAGCCGGTTGTCCCTGAGCCGGTTGTTCCCGCATCCGCTATCGCCACGCCCGCTGAGAGGCGGTCATATTTGAAAATTATGGCGAAGGCGGCACCGGATAATTGGTTTAAGGGTTTCCTTAAGAAGGTGTTTTTTGTTGAAATCCTCCAGGGGATGTCCCTGACGATGTCCTATATGTTCAAAAAGCCTGTCACAAGGCAATATCCAAAGGAAAAACGAGAATCAATGCCGGGCTTCAGGGGGATGCACGCCCTCGTCAGAAAACCCCTTACGCGCAGGGCGCGGTGCGTGGGCTGCGGGTTATGTGCCGCCATATGTCCCTCTAAGTGTATCACGATATATACGTCCGAGGGGAAGACCCATGAAAAAGTGGTTGACCGGTATGAGATAGAGATTTTAAGATGCCTGTTCTGCGGGTTATGTGTCGAGGCGTGCCCGTTTCAGGCTATCGTGCTGACCGGACATTACGAATACGCCGACTCCTCAAAGGAGTCCTTTCGTCTGACCAAAGAAAAACTGATGGACAATTGGGACAAATACATGACCGACGAAAAGGGCAAGTTCTATTTTAAGAATTTTTGGGCGCCAAGGAAAAGCCATTTTGAGACCCCACCTGACCAGGCCGTTTTTAAAGGCGGACAGGTGCGATGAGCTTTCAGTGGACTGAGAACCTGGCCGTAGGCGTTGAGCTTATGGACGAGCAGCACAAGGAGCTGTTTCAGAGGGTGAACGCCTTTGTCGAGGCGGTAGCGCAGAACAAGGAGAGCGTTTTTGTCGAGGAGCTTATAAAAAATCTTGAGAGTTATATTGAGACCCATCTGACCCTTGAAGAGACATACATGAAGCAGTACGACTACGACGAAGAGGACACAGAGGCTCACCAAAAGCAGCACAAAACCCTAAGGACAAACTTTCAAAGGCTAAAAACAGAATACCAACGAAAAGGCTCAAGCAAGGATTTAAACCAAAAACTACAAGAGCACCTCTGCAATTGGCTTGTAACCCACGTCAGTAAAATTGATAAGAAACTCGGCGATTATTTGTAGCCAGCCAGCACGGACGCACATTAGTATAGCGTGGCGCGTTGCCTCAATAAGTAGTCGGCATAGCACCTGTGGTTGAATTAGTGGGGATATCCTAAGTCTATAAATAATGTGTCGCTGGCGTTATCGTTCCTCTGTACGGCATTAGAGTTTGAATCATCGTGGGAGGGGCCTTCGCCGATGTTGTCGTTAGGATGTGGGTCAGGTGCCGGTGTGACTGAGACTTGTCCCTCTTGACGGTGTGCCGGTTGCTTAGGCTGTTTTAACTCCATTTTCTTTATCTCACCAGTGCTGGTATCTGTTGGAACCGTTTTATCAGGCGTTTGGAGTTTTATTATCTGCGCGTCTATTGGTTTTGGCATCAGCAAGGGACGTTGGGGTAGGCCAGTGTTAAGAAACAGCCCGAATCCCCACAACACGCCTCCACAGATAATCAGAGATATTAAGATAGTCCACGGCAGGCGCCGCCAGGGATTATCAATATGATTATTACTGTCCGGCAAGCGGCTCTTCCCCAAGGCTCTTCACCGCGATCATAAAATGCTCCGCCCCGGCGCGCCGCGCCTGAAGCATCGCCTGTACCACCACGCCCTGAGGGGTGTCATTATCCGCGGCAATTACTATATGGCCGCCTTTGCCCTTTAACATTGGCTGCAATCTGTTGCTCAGGATGGCAAGGGTTACAGGGGCGTCATTCAGCGCAATAGCGCCGTCTTTGGCGATGGCCAGCGTTACGTCGGAGCTTGTTGGCGTTGGAGAGACCGCGCCCTCCGGCAGATTAATCCCCAATGAATGGATGTTTTGCATGGCCAGTGAGGCCAGTATGAATGAGGCCAGCAGAAAGAACATCACGTCTATCATCGGGATGATTTCTATACGCCCGCGTTTTGAGCGTCTGCTTTTATGGAATTTCATGCCCCACCCCTTTTTCCCTCATCTATGCGAAGGCGGTCTATCAGCCGTGTGCCAAGCCGCTCCATCTTATCCATAGTGTTGGCGTGTATGTGCGAAAAGAAGTTAAATGAAAACAACGCGATAAGCGCTATGACAATGCCAATGGTCGTCGCTATCAGCGCCTGTGCCACACCACCAGTAATCCCGGTTGGATTTACAAGGCCCCCCGTGCCGATCAATTTAAACGACTCCATCATGCCTATGATTGTCCCTACCAACCCCACAAGCGGCGCCGCCGTTACGATGGTCTCCAATATCCACAGCCCCCGGTTCAGCGCCTGTTCTATTAACTGCGCCTCATCAACCGCCCTTGACTCCACCCACCACGCCGGATTTGAGCGGTTGTCAAGGATAACCTGAAAGAAACGTCTGTAAAAACTGCGCCGCGCCAGAGACGCCATCCTGTCCTGCAGCAGCTCCCACTGAAAGCCATACGTCTCCGCAACGTCTACTATCTGCCTCGGCAGCCCGCAGTAACGCAGGTTGACAAATGTCCTGTCAAGCAGGATTGCCACGACCAACACCCCCATAGCGAACAGGGGGTACACCATCAAACCGCCTAATCTCAGGGCCTGAAGCGAGGCCATAAGATATTCCATTGTTATCCTCCTTATTTTCTCTTAATTTTATACAGCGCAAATATCCTGTTTTGTTCTGTGTGGTAGGTAATCTGCTGCCAGTCGTACGCGTTGAGCATCGCCTGACAGAACTTCTTTTGAACAGGGTTGTCCACATTGCACCAGTAGTTATAGTGGAAATAGACATTCTGGCCGTACCGGTTGAAAAAATAGTTCATCCTGTCAGGGGTATAAGTGGCAGTTGAGGTCTGCGCGGCGTTGGCACCCCAGAGTAAAAACATGCCCGGATTATGTGTAAGGATTATGGAGTTTTCCTTATCTACCGTGGAGAGCATCTTTTTTGCCTCTACATAGTCAACCCTGCACTCCCACGCGTCCTCTCCCTCCGCCCTTATATATGGCAGGTGGGCAGAGAAGGCAAGAAATAGTATAACCGCGGCCGTTGCCGCCGTGTATCGGGAAAGGTTGGTATCTCTAAAGACAGCCACCACCCGGTATAACCCCAGCCCCGCAAGAAGTGACAGTGGCATGTATGACACTACGGAGTATCGGACATCCTGCCCATAGTCGTAGCTGCCCGCATAGAAAGTCAGAAACACCCCCCAGAGTAAAAGAAACCACGCTAAAATTATAGCCCTCTCTTTAGGAAAATCTGTTTTATAAAAAATCCCAAGGGCAAATAGTAGGGTAAACATCGTGGGAAATCTTTTGTTGTCCAGATAGAACATGCCATTGGTCTTTAAATTATTCCACATAAATGCAAGCGACATCTTGTCGCCGCTTGCCCCCCAACTGTCGCCTCTTACCGTGTACAACTGAAGCATATGGGCAATGGCCAGCACCAAGGACAACAACATAAACAAGTAAAACGCCTCACCCCTCAGTATTTTCCTATCATAGAGCAATATCGCCAGAAGCAATACCGGCAATATCAGAACTGACTCGAACCTGAACTGTATGGAAAACGGCAGTACAACCGAAAGCAAATAAAGCGCGGGCGTTGTCTTTTCCCTGATGAAATGCAGCATAGACAGGACGGCAATACCGGCAAACAAGGCCGATGCAGGCTCCACGGCGGTCGTATTGCCCCATATGATATTATGTGGAATCAGGCAATATACTAATGATGACATCAGGGCAGCCGTAACATCCCGAAATAAACTATGGCCTATCAGAAACACTACCACCGCCGACATACAGAAAAATAGGTTGTTCAACACAAAGCCCGCCCCCTCGGAGCTGCCTGTAAATCTGAACACCAGCCCCAGAATAAATGGATAGGCGTATGGTTGTTTGTTAAATTCGTCGGTTGTACACCTATACACCCCGTAGGTGTTGTCGCCGTCGTTACACATGCTTGCCCTGCCCATATAGCCCATGTTCTGTCCTATGTTCAGGTAGATGTTCTCGTCATAAAAAATCCTGTGCACCCGCGGGGCGGCAAAGAATGCGGCGCTAAAGGCCAGCAATAAAATACCGGCCAGATAATACTTATGCCGCCTTTCCATAGTCGAAAATACAGAAAAAAGGGTCTTAAAATTAACCGCGACGGCGATAATAATCATGGCGCAGTTGACTTCAAGCCAAATAGGAATCAACCTTATGAGGCGCACCCTGGCGGCGTCGGTGTCAAGTTTAGCAATATAATAGAAAAAGGCGGCGGTGACCGCCGCGACCGCGAAGGCCGCGATAAACCAAATTTTTTTTTTGTTTTTGAGATTCATTGCCCCGACGCCCTTTGCACCATGTAGTTTCCTATGGCCATATATTCGTTTTTTGTGGCGATGAATGTCCTGACCGCATCCTCCGGGGTGCAGACAAGCGGGTCGCCGTGCAGATTAAAGCTCGTATTGAGGACAACGCCCCGGCCAAGTAATCTTTTTACCTCAACGAGGAGTTCGTAAAATATACCGTCTCCTTCACTTACAATCTGTGGGCGGCATGTACCAGCGAGGCTTATTACGCCTCTTATTTCTGACGTCACGCATGGTTTTACCCTGTAGCCTCTGGTCATATATCTGTCATGGGACGACGCGGGAGATAGCTCTGTGAAGTAATTAATATCCTCTTTCAGGATGGAAGGGCAAAAGGGCTGATACCAGACCCGCATCTTCAGCCTCATGTTCAGGTGGTTCTTAATGTCCTCGGAGTTTGCCACCGCGACAATGCTTCTGTTGCCAAGCGCCCTCGGCCCGTATTCCATTGCCCCCTGAAACCAAAAGATTATCTGCCCGTCGGCAATCAACCCGGCCACCTTGCTGATCAGGTCATCCATGTTTTCATACTTCGTGTATTTCAGGCCGCTCTTATTCAAAGTGTCAACGATGTCGGAGTTGCTGAACTGCGGCCCGAAGAACACGTCTTTAAAGTCATACCTTGCAATATTATTCAATTTATAGTTAGCCGCCATGGCCGCCCCAAGGGCAAGGCCGCCGTCTCCCATGTGGGGAAAGATGAAGCAGCCTTTGACTTCCTCAAGCTCATCCACAAGCATATTAACCTTTATGTTGGAGAAAACCCCGCCAGACAGCGCCACCTTATCGCAACCTGTTGCCTCAAGGGCGTTTCTTATCAGCTCTATGATTTTTACCTCAAGTGTCCTCTGCGCCATAAAGGCAAACTGTTCAGAGGGATAGCGCCAGAGGACATTCTTTAATTTCTCATATGTGTCCAAAGAGCCGTACGTTGCGTGCACGTCAATTCCACTGACCCGAAAGAAATCCATCAGTGGGTTGTCATCGTCAGAAACGGGATAGGCGTAGTCGGCAAGGGCCATTACCTTGCCCTCGTCTTCGAGTTCCCTCATGTTCAGGAGATTTGTAACGTGCTCAAAGAATATTCCAAACGAATCCCTGCCGCTGCTAGCCCCGATTCGGTTGAGCCGTCCATCCTCAAACACGCTGACGCTCCCTGAGAGGCCATCCCCAATACCGTCAAGGGTAAGGACGAGACATCTGTCAAAGCCGGAGCAAAAGGCCGCAGCCGTGGCGTGGCAAAGGTGGTGGTCAAAGTGCAGAAGGGCAATGTCCCTCCTGAATCCCATAGCAATCAGGCTTCGTTTAAGAAGCAGGTTGCTGGCAAGCAGCGTTGCTCTGGACGGTGCTATTTCGGTAAGCAGATATTTTGCCTTTTTTTTGATGGCAGAGAATTTATCCTGTTCCGCCTTACGCCTTCTTATCCTATAATATTGTTCCTTGAGGGAAGGCAATGCCCGCGTCAGAGTCTTGGCGAAGTCCGTGGTGGAACTGCTTACATAGTCAATATCCCCCATGTCCAATTTCAGGTAATCTAAACAGGCTTCAATTGAGAGGATAGGAAATCCCACATCGAGCTTACGCCGCGATAGCCTCTCTTCGTTTATGGCAAATTCGATACCGCCGTCGCGCACAACCGCCGCCCCGGCGTCATGCCCGTCCCATATGCCAAGTATGCGCATCTTAGTTCGCGGCTCTGAAAAATTTAATGGCGGAAAGGATAGTTTTACCAATATGGCGAAGGCTCGTAAGCCTTAAAACGCCGAGTATAACCCTGGGTCTCAAATAAAACTCCCTCACCGCCTGCGCCCTTATCGCCTCAACCTCATCCCGTGTGATGGTATCCAGAGACATCACCGCCTGTTCCTGCCGAAATTGGGTGAAATCAAGGGCGGAGATATTATCTAACCACCCTTCACTTATAGCCTGTTCATACAGGGCAGAGCCGGGAAAAGGCACGGCGCAGTAGAATTGGGCAAAATCCAACTCCAGCGAAAGCACACGCCTCACGGTCTGCCGCGCTGTGACGGGGGTTTCGTAAGGCAGGCCGAAAATCACATGCGCGGAGACCAACATCCCCGCCTTCCTGGTCAGCGATACAACCTGATTAGCACGGCTCACCTCTATGTCTTTTCTTACTCCTTTTAGTATGTTCGGGTCAAAGGATTCGATTCCATAGCTGACCATCCAGCATCCGGCCTTGTTCATCAAGTATAATAGTTCCCCATCCACAGTGTCAATTCTGCTGTTGCAGACCCATGAGATGTGTAAATTATTGGCGATGATGGCAGTGCAGAGCGACCTGACAAAAGAGGGGTTGGCCGTAAAGGTCTCAGTCCAAAAGAAAAAGTCCCGAATTGAAAATCTCTCCACCGCCTCTTTGATTTCCTTCACTATCAGGTCAACCTTTCTTAGTCTCAACTTCCTGCCGTAGTAGGTACTACTCGTACAAAAGGTACACGGGAAATGACACCCCCGTTGAGGCATAACCATGAGAAACGGCCTGTTGCTTAGAGGAAGCCTGTATGCGTTGACATCAATAAGGCTCCAGTCGGGAAAGGGCAGGGCGTCAATGTCCGCGATGAACTCCCTTGCGGCGTTTCGCACAATCCTACCTTCGGCGTTTCTGAAGGTTATTCCAGACATGGATGTTAAATTTGATAGCCCGCCAGGCCTTTGGAGGGCGGTTATCGTCTCCATGATCGTAATTTCAGGTTCATTTCTGACGACGATGTCCAAAGATGGCGACTGCTCAAGTGATGTCTCATCAAGCGCGGTAACATGAGTTCCTAAGACGATTGTATAAACGGCGGGGTTCAGTTGCTTTACCACAGATGACAGGTTTAAATCTCCGGCGATGGACGGCGTTGCCACGCTCCATATAACCGCATCGGGAGAAAATGCCCTGATTATATGTGTGACATCGTTGATTGCTATATCCTGAGCCGGGCAGTCTATGATTTTTATCTCATGGCCATTATCCCTCAGAAGCGTACCGATATAAACTAAGGATATGGGCGGCCAGAGCGTAGTCCAGATGGCGCTTTGCTGGGTGCAGCGCCCCTCGCGGGTGAATTTCTCCCCTCGCGGGGATGGGGGATTAAGCAGTAATAGTTTCATCTGTTTGGCTCCGTTATAGGGAGTTGCACCCGTTGCCCATAAATCGAAAATCCTTCGACAAGCTCAGGATGCTTAGATAATGACAATAACGTTAGCGGTTTCACGCTCACCTGCGACATTTGTAATTCTACCATTTAGTCTTTCTTATAGTAAATCAATAGGTATTAGCTGATGTAGAAATCTATAAGGAAGGTTAACATGAATAGTAAATTTGTCAGCGAAACAATGCAAGAGGTATTTGAGAGCTTAATGAGCACGCCAACAGATCGTTTGCGTAAAATGCTTGACAATGCTCGTGATATGGGAATATCAGGTATTCTTGAATACACAAAGGCACTGGATGCCGCTGATACTATACATCAGGAAGATTGTGATAGCCTACTAGTTAAGCAATAACGCTGAAAGGCTCGGCACTTAGAGACTGCTAAAAGGGCAGGTGGGGCTTATTAGCAAATCGGTCATATCAAATATTTAACCAAAGAATATACATACCTGAACCACACCTTAGTCAGCCGTACCTTCGATACGCCGGCCTGCCGCTTGTACTCGTGAGCAGGGATTTCAACCAGCTTAAACCCGCGCTTTATGGTCTTCATGATCATTTCCTGCTCAATGGTAGTGATATTCTCCGTGAGGGCGAGTTTCCTTGCCACGTCGGTCCTTATTGCCCTGAAACCGTTTTGGGAGTCACTGATTCTTACCCTGTAACGCCAGTTTATGCAGGCCGTAATAAAGGCGCTTCCCATCAGCCTGAAAAACTCGTCAAACCCGCCGTGCAGTTCACTAGAGCCGCCCAAAAGACGTGAACCAGTAACGTGGTCGGCCTCACCGTTTAGAATTGGCTCTATCAGGCGGGGAATGTCGTCGGGGTCGTGAGAGCCGTCCGCGTCTATAAAGACAATCAGCCCGCCCGTGACCTGTTTAATTGCCTCTCTCAATGCCGCGCCCTTGCCCTTGCCGTTGTCCTGTATGACCCTCGCGCCATGTTCGATTGCCGTCTGTGCCGTGTTATCTGCCGAAGGACCGTTGACCACAAGAATGTCACCACCATACTTCCGGCATCCATCAATAACGCGGCCTATGGTATGTTCTTCGTTCAGGGCGGGAATAACTATTGATAGTCTCAACACCGGTGTCATTCCAATATGTTGCCATAGGTTAAACCAAATATGCAAATTTCCATTCTCAAAAATTTCTCAAAAAAAAACACTTGACAAAACGGTTGAATCCTTGCATAATAGGAATTGAGTATAATAGTTATACATGATAGCATGTCGAAGGTAAAAAGTTGTAGGATAGGAGCGTAATAGGAACGTAAATCGTTGAGGGAAGACATTATAGATAAATACCACTAACAGAGAGGGATTGAAGATGCTGACAACGACAAAAAGACATACACACAGAGTATCCTGCCGCAGTGTAAACAATTTAAAAAGGGGGCTTTATCTGGTAAGTCTGTTGTTTTTGACGGCGTTTTTGTTATTCGCGGCACATCCTGCCGAGGCCCACTGGACGGTGGATGTGTGTAAAACCGGGGCTGGCGGCGGCAACGTAGCCCAAGCTATGAATAATGGTTCTCAGTCCGGCGCAGAGTCCACCTGTTCAAATCCCTGTACGAACTGCTGTGCCGGCAATATTGCCAGCGTCTATTGCTTTCAGTACTCAGGGAGCAGCGGTGTCACTGATGTAACTCTGACTGCGACAGCGAACTCTGGAAGCACATTCGCGGGCTGGACGGCCTGCGGCGGACAGTCAAATAACTGTGACGCCGGCACATGTAATTGGAATGGCTGTAATGGAACAGGTACCTGTCATAACGTATATTCTAATAGTAATTCTTATTGTATCTCCGCCGCGTTTAACAGCAATGCGACCACAACTACCACCACGGCAAGCACCACTACGACCACGGCGGCGACCTCGACTACAACCTCCACTACATCTTCGACGACCTCCACTACGACCACGTCTATCTCCGCAACCAACTCGTCCATGTCCAATTATTGTAACGGTACCTCTACCCCTCCATTTATGGGCGCGAGTGTATCGCCACTTCTCATGCTTGATATATCAAAAGACCACAAGAACAGTTATAAGGCCTATAACGACTACAGCGATCTCAACGGCGATGGAACGGTTGAGACACAGTACACAGGAAGCATTACATACTACGGTTATTTCGATCCAACTAAGTGTTACACATACTCGGGAGGTACCACTAGTTCATATACGAATTCGGCGTACTATTTCTCACCTTCCTATGTGTCGTCCACCACTCCGGCCACATGTAACGGCAGCACATGGAGCGGGAATTTTTTGAACTGGGCTACCATGTCGCGAATGGACGTCCTCAGAAAGGTACTTTATGGGGGATATAGAGTAACGGATACCGCGACTTCGACAATACTACAAAGACAATTTCTCCCGCAGGACGCCCATAGCTGGGCAAAGATATATACCCCCGGCACAGGGGATCCTACGATAAGCCAGTTGACGCCCTTGCCGAACACCGCCAGTATTACCATTTGTAATACAACGGTGGCCGCCTCGACAAATCCCCCCGCTATGCGTGTTGCCAGCGGTTCATGGCCATACTGGGCATCGGATGAAAGGTGGCAGTGTGCGAGGGCTGGAGAATATAACAACGGCGCTCAGTGGGAAGTAAGGCGTGCCCCCGCGGCAACCGGCGGTTACATGGACTATATAGTGCAAGTGCAGGTCTGTAACTCATCCTTAATTGGAAGCGAAAGGTGCCAGTTGTATCCAAGCGGCAACTATAAGCCAATCGGCCTATTGCAGGCCTACGGCGAGAGTTCGAAAATGTACTTCGGGCTTATGACCGGCAGTTGGATAAAGAATAAATCCGGTGGGGTGCTGCGCAAAAACATCGGCCCGATTACAAACGAAGTAAACTATACGACCGATGGGACATTTTGCATAAATAGCCACGGCACCGCCAACACGGCCTGCGTTACGAGTACAGGAGTTCCGGGTATTATTGATACGCTGAACAAGATAAAGATCTACAGGTACAACTATGGTTCAGGTTGGAGTGACGGCACGTATAATACTAACGACGCCTGCTCATGGGGAAACCAGAGTTTTACTGAATCATCAGGCGGCACCTGTACCAACTGGGGAAATCCCATAGCCGAGATATATTATGAATCCCTGAGATACTTTATGGGAAAGACCACGCCCACGTCGGCATTCAGCACTGATGACAGCTCTATCGTCACAGGGCTTAGTCCAGTTACATGGCAAGACCCCTACGCGACATATCCATATTGTGCCAAGCCGTTTATCATGGTTATAAGCGACGTGGCCCCAAGTTTTGACTCCGACCAGCTTCCCGGAGTAAACAGCAATTTTGGAAGCGGGCTGACGGCAGATATAGGAGTCAACGGTACCCTTCTTAATGTCGCCACACAGACCGACATAGTAGGGGGAAGCGCTAACGGAGGGGAGAATGTATCGGGGAATTATTTTATCGGTCAGTCCGGTTCGACAAACGATACGATAAGCGGCGTCACAACCAATATATGTACAAGTAAGAATGTTAGCTCGTTGTCATCTTTAAGGGGCCTTTGCGCTACCGCCCCGAACTTTCAGGGATCGTATTACCTTGCCGGTCTTGCCTATTGGGCGCACATCAACGACCTGAGAAGCTCCGGCAATACTCCTAATAACGCCATCACAGGCGATAATGTTACCCAGAACGTTACTACTTATTCCATAGCCCTGAGTACCACACTTCCGAATTTGACTCATAAGGTGGGTTCATCTGGCCAGTACAGTATTAATTTCATTCCTGCATGCTACAACAGCTCGAATGGCAATCCCTGTACGCTGGTCAATTTTATTATTGACAGCAACGCCACCATCTGTACAAACCCTCCTTCCGGTACCGTCCTAGGTCGTTATTTCATAACATGGGAGGACTCACCCCAGGGAGGAGACTACGACATGGACGCCGACGGTTGTTTGTACATTACCGCTAATAACGCGGTAAATCCTCCCACTGTTACTTTTTCGACCACTATGACCGGCAGTTCCACACCCTTTAATATGAACATGGGTTATATAGTAAGCGGCACAACTACCGATGGCCCCCACTACCTGGCTACGAACTGTAACAGCAGCTCCGCTACCCCAAATACCGGCCTGCTTGCCAGTGGGAACTGTGGGGTTAACTTTACGACAGTTCCGTCTGCCTCAGGCACTCCCCCCACTAACAACGCTAATATAGGTTCTTTAACTCACACCGTTAATACCTCTGCCTCTACTGTTAAGCTCCTGAACGACCCGCTCTGGTATGCCGCTAAGTGGGGCGGCTTCACAGACAGCAACAGCAACAATATGCCCGACAATACAACTGAGTGGACAACCGGCGTCAACGGCACGGGCGTTCCAGACAACTACTATCTGGTCACTAATCCTTCAACGCTTGAGACGCAGCTTGAAACGGCCTTCCTTAAGATTCTCAAGCAGACATCCTCCGGCACCGCCGCGACGGTTCTTTCACAGAGGACACAGGCCGGTGCCAATATCATGCAGGTACTTTTTTACCCGAACAAGTACTTTACCGGCAACACCGAGATTTCATGGGTTGGCTATCTCAACAATCTCTGGTTTTACAACACCAGCTCAGTACAGGAAATCAGGGAAGACACGGTTAACGACTTCAAGTTAAATCTCACAAACGACAATGTCATAAATTTTTCGGTTGTGAACAACAACCCCATCATCCAACTGTATAGCGACACAACCGGTTCCGGTACCCTGACCTCGCTGACGCCATCTACCGAGACCTTCGATACCCTCAACACTATTTGGGAGGCGGGAGGAAACAGCCGCGACCCATCAAGTTTAAACAGCACCACTACGGCTTACACAGGTAATTTTTATGATTTGTACCATGACAACGCCACAGTGAGGACGATATATGGAAACGGCAGCAGCGGCCTCGCACTGTTCAATACAAGTAACGCGAGCCAGTTCAGCTCATACATGGGCACCACAATGGTCGCGTCGGCTACCGTGAACGATATAATAAACTATACCCGCGGGATTGACAAGGCGGGGCTTAGAAACAGGACTACCGCGAATCAGGGCTTTAGTGCACTGAACGTATGGAAACTGGGCGATATTGTTTACTCGACTCCTTTTTTACAGCAGTACACGCCGTCTTCCAGTAACGGCAACGCCGACTACTGGGTGGCCTATGTGGGTGCCAACGATGGAATGCTCCACGCCTTTAAGGCTGGCAAACTCTCCACCAGTGGCCTTGGCGCCGGCGAAGTAGAGCAATTAAGTGGCTCAGGCCTCGGCCAGGAACTATGGGGGTTCATTCCGAGGAACTCTCTGCCCTATCTGCGCTACCTGGCAGACCCCTCCTATTCGCCAAACTCAGGCTGCCACATATATTTTAATGACCTCAAGCCCTATGTATATACCTACACACCAACTGGCGCGTCCGCTCAGAAGGTAGTCCTGATAGGCGGAATGCGTTTGGGCGGGGGATGTGGATGCGGCGGCGGCACCTGCCCCGCGAACACAGACGTATATACCCCTCCAAGTGATACGTGTTCCACCGCTAATCGCACTGACACTACGTCGCCGATGAGCGCCTGTGTCGGCCTATCCTCGTACTATGCCCTTGATGTTACTAATCCAACATCGCCGACCTTACTGTGGGAATTTTCTCATCCCCAACTGGGTTTCTCCTACTCAGGCCCTGCGGTTATAAACAGGGGCGGGAATTTGATGGTCATGTTTCTCTCAGGGCCGCAGACGTATACTGGCCGCTCATATCAGGATTTACAGACCTTTACCCTGGCCTTAAACAATGACTTTACGATAAACTCCACCGCGACTGGCAGCAGTGGCGGCGTATATAAGTACGACACGGGTATCGCACGCGCCTACGGAGGCAGATTATTTACCACAGGGCTTGATGTTAACGGCGACGGCAATACCGACTGGGTTGTGTTTGGCTACTCCTCGGCCACAGACAATACATGGAGCAATGTCTCTGGCGGGCTTATGTCAGTTTATACCGGCGCGGCAACTCCTCCTACATCCTCCGCCGCGACATGCAGTGGAAACGCGTGCCCAAGCGGCCATTGGTCAAACTGCTGGGGTTACAACACAAGTTACTTCAACCTGTACGGCCCTATTACCAGCAAGGTGGAGATTGATAAGTGCTTTAGTCAATACTATGTCTTCGCTGGGACGGGAAAATACTTTACCTCGCTGGATTCATACAATGTGGTTAACGGTGGCGGGACTGTACTTTCGGGAGACTTCCTGTATGGTTCTCCATTTAACTGTGATCAGAACGGGTGCTGTGACAACACTACCGTAACTCAGCTTTCGAACTCCACCGTGCCCAATACGTGTAACTCGCTTACCGGCACTTCCAAAAAGCCTTCATGGACAGTCCCGCTTGATGCCCCGGAGACTGTCAATAGCATATCATATTTAGGTGAGCGTGATATATCTGACCCGGTGTTTACCTCCAATATGATCTTCTTTACCACCACACAGCCTACATCGGACGTGTGTTCTTTTGGAGGCAGGTCAAGGGAAATGGTCTTCAACTGCGCGACGGCGGCGGCTCCAGGCTCTGCCCTTGATAACTGTACAGGCTATACAATCCCCACGTCAACTTTGCAGGGGACATTGTTTATGCAGCTTTCCACAAGCGCGATAACCAAGATTTCTGTAAAAACCGGGTTCCATACGTTAGGCTCCAGCGATACAAACCAATCCTCGCTGCAGACTAACCCCATGGGCGCTGTCACAACATGGATGCCTGGAATAGCCCCCGAATCGAGCACCCCTTACACGGCGCCATCTTCCAGCGCGTTTGGGAAGGTACTGAATTGGATGGAGAGGTGACGAGGATAACTTATGATTACTAATAATGATAATAGAGGCTTCACCCTTGTGGAGGTCATGGTGGTAGTGGCGATTATGGGTGTAATCGCGGGGTTGCTTGTGTATCAGATGGCCGGTCAGAAGGCGAAAAGCAACTCCGAGGCATCGGTAAAGCAGATGTACTCTGACTTGTCCGAGATGCGGGCTGACGCTATGTCGCAAAAGAACGCGTTTGGAGCTTTTTTGACTGGCACCGCCACCGCCAATTTCAGCTTCACAAGCTATGCGTTGCGTTCGGATAACGACAGTGATGGTTCCATTACGGACACTGGCGGCTTTGCCACAGTGCGAACGACCACACTGTCACAGCTTGCCCCACTGACGGTGTTAAACTCGATTACGGACATAACCTATGATAACAAGGGCTTTTTGTCAACCGCCAGCCCTGTAGAAATTTACGCGCCATGCCCTGGCTGCGATGCCGGTTCAGTGTCTGGCTGCAAAGGCGCATACGAAAACACTGCCTGTACATCTGCCACGGCTACGAGCTGCTGCAGGATGGCGGATATGTCAACAAATTGTAGTGACGCCTCGTATCCAGAGTTCTCCTGTCTTGTCCTGACGGTGAATTTTATAAAAATGGGAAAGTGGTGTGACGCAAACCAAAATGGAGTGTATGACAGTGGCGAATGTGTCCTTAAATAAGGGTGTTCTTTCAGACAGCCCGGTTTCCAACGGCGAGGGCTTTACCCTTGTGGAGGCGATGGTCTCGATGTTGATTCTGATGGTAGTGGTGCTTGGGATGATTCAGACGATGATTTACGTAAACGCGATAAACCTGAAAAATGATGTAAGAGAAGAGGCCGTCAAAATAGGCCAGCAGGACATAGACAATCAAACGCGCCTCGTAAGGCCGTCAACGGCCTTAAATACTATCATCCTGTCAACCACTACGCCAGTTGCAATCATCAGGCATTTTAATAACAGGGATATTACGTTTAATTTATGCAGATATGTCACTCCCAGAGGTAACAGCGTGGAAGTCAGCATCTCTGTCATATGGCAGCTTGGCGAGACAAACGCAACCGCCAATGACCCAACGGGGTATAGTTGCTTTAACGGCATGACATACACTGGTTCATACAATGTCGAAACTATAATAAGTCCATTGGTAGGGTGATTATGAGGATTGCATTGTTGAGGAAAATATTGGGCGGCAACGCTGGGTTCACAATCGCTGAGCTTCTCGTGTCAATGTTGATTGTCTCTATTATGATGGGGGCGATTTTTGCGTCCTTTACCACTTTGACCAGCTCCTTCAAGATTCAGACCAAGACCGCCGAATCACAGATAGAAGATGTCCTTGGCCTGGAGTTGTTAAGATACGACCTTGAATCAGCGGGTTACGGGCTACCGGAAGGAACCGGAGGCGGGTCATGCTCGACCATTACGGCCTACAGCGAGTACCCAACCGGTTTCACTCCAACCGGCAGCACTAACTTCACACCCAATCAATATACACCTGACCCTGCCACTGACTTCAACGACTCTACAAGCAGTTGTGAGCCGCGCCCGATAGTCCTTGACCATAACACCAACCCCACGCCGTCCAATTCCAATGGTTCGGACGTCTTGGTCGTCAAGTCCATAACGGCCGACAGGACGGCGGTTACCAAGAAGTGGACAATGCTTGACGCCTCCAGCCACTACATTAAATGGAACGATTCAACTTGGGACCTTGGTACAACCACTCCATCCGATAGGGCAATAGCAGTGACCTCCACACGCCAATTGGTCAGCAACGGCGGCAATTTTCAGTATGGCCTTGCAACAGGCGGCACGGCAAGTGCAACGACCACGTATCTGCCAACAACCCCCGCGGCTGGGAATTTCTATGTCATATACGGGGTGAATTCAACGACCAACCTTAGAATGCCTTTTAATCGCGTAGATTACTATCTCCAGAGGGGGGGGACATCTGCGCCGCACCCCTATCCACTGCAGTGCAACCCCGGCGGATATACCCTCTATAGAGCTGTCCTGTCCCACTCAAACGGCCAGAGGGTGGAACAGCCCATCATGGACTGCGTCATAGATTTTCAGGTTGCCCTCGGCATAGACACCGGCTGCACAGACACACTTGGCAGTGGCTGCACAGGTACCCTGACATGGTGCAGGTTTACAAATTTAACTTCAAACACGGCAAGTTTGACTCCGTGTAATTCTACCAGCGACGCCGGTTGCACCAACGACCCATGCCACCTGACTACCAGTTATTTAAATAATGCGCAGAGTATAAGAAGATATCTGAAGCAGGTTAAGGTTTTTGTCCTCACGCATGAAGGTAAAATTGACCCGAATTTCACGTACGCCAACAATTCGATAGTCATAGGCGACAGCGACATAACTCTGAAGACATATGATCTTACGACACTGACCAACTATGCCAATTACAGATGGAAGTTGCAGAAAATCAACGTAAAATTAAACTCTTTAGGAGGAAACTACGAATGATAATAAAATTTTCTCCAAAGAAGGCACCGAAACTTGACGAGAGGGGTTTTATTCTCGTAATAACGATGGTTCTAGCTATGGTTGCTCTGGCATTAAGCGGTGCCATGCTGTTTATGGCTACAATTGGCACGAAGATTGCGGGGGGATATCAGCGTTACACCAGCACAATATCTGCCGCCAGAGGGGCGTCAGATGTGGCTATGAGTTTATTGAAGAATTCTATGAGCAGCACCACCCCTGATTACGGCACAGTTTCGACCACTTATCCCAGTTGCCTTGCCACGAAACTCAATACGGCTACGTGTCTAAGCGCCCCTGCCACGGGCACGCAATGCGTCGGTGGTTCGGGGACGACATACTACCAATGGGGAGGTACCTGCGATACATACGCCAACGCCACCAGTACCAACGCCGCGGTAGACCCTGATGTGACAACCACATACAATGACGCTCGGACAAATTCCCCTGCCTATACAGTCTATACGAAGATAATAAATACACAAGCGATTATAGGGGCGGTAACAGCCCCTGGTGCGTGTAACTGTAATGCCTGTACCTACTGTTACGTATATACTGTGCTTGTCCTTTCCCAAAATATCAACACTCCCGAAAACTCAATTGTTACTTTCACATATATGGTGTACGACGGCAATAATATTGATTAATTTTTTCAGCGTCCGACGAACTTGCCGCCCTCATACCTTCCGGTTTGTGTCCTGCCGTTTGGGCTGGTAGTAGTGCCCTGGCCGTCTTGTTTTCCATCTTTGAACTCACCAACATACGTCCCTCCATCTGACCCGGTGGCAGTGCCCTGGCCGTTTGGTTTACCATTCTTAAATTCACCGGTGTATTTCCCGCCGTCCGGGTAAGTCATAGTACCCTGGCCGTTTGGTTTGCCGTCCTTAAAGTCGCCGATGTATTTCCCACCGTCAGGCACGATTGCGGTGCCCTGGCCGTTTGGTATGCCATCTTTAAACTCGCCGGTGTACGTAACTCCATCTGGCCCGGTAGAAGTGCCCTGGCCACTTGGTTTACCGTCTTTAAAATTGCCGACATACTTCCCACCGTCGGGTCTGACCGCCGTGCCCGGCCCGTTTGGGACGCCATTTTTAAACTCGCCGGTGTATTTAACTCCATCTGGCCCGGTTAAAGTCATTTGCTCGGCATATGCTGTTAAACACAAGAGGCTCAGCAGGGCGGCGACAAAACTTCGTATTAGCATGGGGGTCTCCTTTTTAAACCTTTACTTGGGACACAACAATTCTAAAGACAACGCCACTACACTACAGGGTATGATATATTTTTTCATTGGCAAAATCAAGTTTTTTTCCATTTCGTATTCAGGATTACAGATTTCTGCTTTTGCAGGAATGACAGTTTTTATTGTTTATTTCATATTAACGCAGTCTATGGTTTCCCTAACTATTGCGTTTGCTGACAGGCCGTTCATTTCTTTCATGTCGTCGTATGTCCCATAGCCCCCGGCGAAGACACCCTGCAGGCCGATACGCTTAAATCTGGCTGCGATGCCGTTTTCCGCTATAACCTCCGCCACGGCGCTGCCGAGGCCGCCGATTATGCTATGCTCTTCTACTGTGATGACCGCCCTTGTCTTTGCGGCTGACGCTATTATAATATCTTTATCTATCGGTTTTATTGTATGAATATTGATGACCCGAGCATTTATCCCCATGTGTTTCAACTCACCGTGCGCCTTCAGCACCTCGGTGATAATGCCGCCTGTTGTGAATATTGCCGCATCTACTGTTTCCGGGCCATCTCTTAATATAACGCCCTTTCCTGTTTCAAATTCATAATCGGCTTCGTATATCTCAGGGGAGCCTCCGACTGACAGGCGTATGTAAACCGGCCCGTCAATGCGGGCGGCCTCTTTTGTTATCTTCCTTGCCTCCAGAGGGCCGGAAGGTGAAAAGACCGTCATACCGGGCAGCGCCCTCATTATGGACATATCAATAGTGGCGTGATGGGTAGCCCCAAGATTGCTGTAAACGAACCCGGCCCCAATTCCCACGAGTTTGACGTTCATGCGCTGCATACACACATCGTTCCTGATCTGCTCAAACGCCCTCATTGTCAGAAAACTTGCTATCGTGTATGTAAAAGGCACCTTGCCGCATGAGGCAAGCCCTGCGGCCACACCTATCATGTTGGCCTCGGCGATGCCGAAATTGATGAACCTGCCGGGGTAGGCCGCCCGAAACTTATCGTAGACAATGGCGCCGTTGTCGGCCACAAGGGCAAGTATTCTCTCGTCTTCTCCCGCTAATTCATATAGGGCGTCTATGTATGCGTTTCTCATTCAGGGTCTATTCCCAGCTCATTGCAAGCCACGCGCATCTCCTGCCCGTTGGGCATCCTGTAGTGCCATATCGGCTTATTTTCCATGAACGACACCCCCTTGCCCTTTATAGTGTTTGCTATTATCATAGATGGCCTTTGGGGCTGAAAGGGCAGGGCGGAGAGTACATCTATCAGCTCTTTAATATTATGCCCGTCTGCCTCTTTTACCTGCCAGCCGAAGGCACGCCATTTATCAGCCAGCGGGCTTACTGATACTATCTCATCAAGTTCATCCATCGCCTGAAGCCGGTTGTAGTCAATTATTACACAGAGATTATCAAGCCTATGCTGTGCCGCGAACATTGCCGCCTCCCACACTGACCCCTCCTGACACTCCCCATCGCCCATCACGACAAAGACCTTGAAATCCCTGTTGTCCATCTTTCCAGCCAGAGCAATCCCAGCGCCAAAAGGGAGTCCATGCCCAAGCGCGCCGGTTGAGGCCTCAACGCCCGGTATTTTAAGCATGTCCGGGTGCCCGCCCAGTATTGAGCCGCGCCTGCCAAACGTGTCAAGCGCTGATTTATCGAAAAATCCTAAGTCCGCAAGCACCGCGTACAGCGTTACGCAGGCATGTCCTTTACTGAGGATAAATCTGTCCCTGCCGGGCTCTCCGATGGTCTCTGGCGTAACGTTCAGAACTTCATAATATAGGGCAACCAGTATCTCTACGATTGACAACGAGGCGGGGATATGCCCGCCGCCGCCGTCGCATATCATTTTGAATATGGAGCGCCGTATCTCCTCGGCCTTGTCATTCAGCCGATTCATTCAATAAAACCGCTCAAATTGTCTATTATGGCGTGGCAGATGTACTGGTGAATTACCTCGACATAACCGTAGTGTGCAACGGGCACGTAGAAGTTTATATCTCCCATTGACCTTAATGGATTGTCCGCGTTGAATCCAGAGAGGGTTATGACGGCGCAGCCTTTGGCCCTCGCCGCCCTGACAGCGTTTAATATATTTTTCGACTGCCCGGAGCTGCTAACCGCAACAAGGTAATCCCCTTTGGCGGCAAACAACTCAACAGGTTTTTCAAACACATGTTCGTATCCGAAATCATTCCCCATACACGTCAGCATTGAGGCGTCGTTAAAGGCAAGGGCGGCAATCCCCCCGTTTTTGCTGAAATCTGTCGCCATATGGCTGCATATAGCGGCGCTTCCGCCGTTTCCAACAAACATCAGTTTCAAGCCTAAGCCAACCAGCCCCCTGATTGACACGCACGCGCAGCCTATCGCGACCGAAAAATCTATCATGCCGCCTTTTAAGTCGCTACACTCTATCTTGTCAAGCAGCAACTTAAATTTGCCGATGTATTTTTTTATAGTTTCCATCAGCGCAGCATCCTGTTCATAAATTGAAGCACTTCATGCTTTTCAACCGGTTTTTTATTTCCCACAATTTGCACGGCCAGCGCCCCGACTACATTGCCGACAAAGGATGCAGCCTCTGTGGGCATATCAACCGCTAAGCACGATGCGGCATAAGTAAAAAGGGCATCCCCGGCCCCTACTATATCCACAATATTTGTGGCAAACGCCGGTACCTTCGTTATCTCGCCACGCCCGTTTATATATATTAATCCACGGCCGCCGAGCGTGATTACCAGATGGTTGAATGATACCTCAGACATCAGCGCCCGCGCAATATTGTCAATCGCAGAGAACTTGTCCTGGACGGCCAGCCGTGCCTCATACTCGTCGAGGCAGATGAAGTTGACACGATTATATTTGGTGATAAGATTATAGCCCGAATTTGCCCCGTTTGTCTGGACGTTTACGGCGACTTTGGTGGAGAATTCCTCCATGTCCGCGATTATCTCTTTGGTGATAAGACCGTGCCCGAAGTCACAGACCATTATTAAGTCATACTCATTGATAATAGATTTTATATGCCCGATTATCTGGCGGTTAAGGGTATCGTCTATGTAGCTGTCGTTGATGTAGTTTATCTCAAAAACTTTCTGTCTCTGATAACTGTTAATGTATCGCCTTTTGACGATTGTAGGGCTGTCTTTTCTATAAAAAAACTTTGGTCTGATTGTGGACTTTAAGTGATTAATAATAAAATCTTCCTTTGAATCTTCCGCCCCAAGAGCGGTTATCATGTGGACATTATCGCAGATTCCGGCAAGATGGTTTGCTATGGCCATGACCCCGCCATTAAAAACCTCATGGTTGAGGTATTTGTTGACCAGGAGCTGGGCCTTGGGCGATTTGCCCATAGTTTCGCAGGTATAGTATTCGTCAATTATGCAGTCGCCGATTAGCAGAATCTTCATTGTCTTTATTTTATTAATTGATTTTTCTATGTCCTCAAATTTATATTTTGCTGAGAAATTATTAAGAAATATTACGACATCCGCTGGATAAATATCTTGAGTATTCTTAATAGCAGGTATGAAATACTTATTCAGCAGCTCCGTGGATGAGAATACTATTTCGTGGGTGAAACTCATCTGTGCCCCGATTTCCCTTATGACTTCATACTCTTTCTGGAGTTTTCCTGTTTTGTCAGTAAAGTTTTCGAACTCCTGTCCTTTGACGTATATGTCGGGGCGCAGGAGGCGCAGCGTCTGCTCCGCGGTAGGCCATTCATTTATGGCCACATAATCAACGCACTCAAGGGCGGCCAGACACTCTGCCCTGATTGCCTCATTGAAGACCGGCCTGCCAGTTCCCTTATCAACGTAGACATCCGGCGTTACGGTGATGACAAGGCAGTTGCCCATTTGTCTTGCCGCCTCGAAATGTTTGATATGCCCGGGGTGCATAAGATCAAAGCAGCCGTGGCAGTGGACAACGCGTTTACCGTCGGCCCTCAAAGTCTCCAATATTTTTGCGAGTTCCTCTAATCCGAATATTTTTTTCATTGGCGAGTGCTTCTCAATTCACGCAGGGCGCTCCAAAGGGCGGGGATGGCCTCTCTGTGACTGGCCTTGATGTAACGGCTGTTGCCGCCGTCGGCCACGGTCCTTAAAAGTATTGTCTTTAACGGCCTGAAATAATATGCCGCGCTGTCCTTTGGCGGTTCATTTTTGGTATCGTTGATGTCATGGATGTCAAAGACGACTGTGGTGAAATTGTCAATGTGGAGATTTTCCTGAGACGCCACGTTTCTAGCCATGCTGAGCGCCTTAAGGAAAACCTCCGGCGCCATCACAGCGCTTCCGAAGCTCATAAGCACACCATTCTGAAGCCCCTCCACTACTGATACGAACCTGAGAAAATCATTATATGACAACGCCCCGGTTGCCGCCCCGTCGCAATTCGGATGTTCGTGGATTATATCATAACCAATCCCCACGTGTATAGTCGCCGGAATTCTGAGCCTGTACGCGGTGGCAAGCAGGCTTATGTCCTTATGCAAAAAGCCGCCCTCAGAGATTGTCCTGCCTACGGCCTCACCAAGTCCAATTTTTGTATCCTCTTCGTAGGAGACATTAATAATATCGTTGATTTGACCGGTCTCTTTCCACAAACCAAACTGGCCGTCTTTGATATATTTCGAAACGCTCTCGGTGGTAGCGCCAATCAGTGCCAGTTCATAGTCGTGAATTACGCCTGCCCCATTCATTGCAATACAAGACACATAACCATTTTCCATCATATCAATCAGGTATCTCTGGACGCCGCTGCGAATGACATGAGCGCCCATCATAAGAATCACAGGGGATGAACGCTGCCGTGCGGCTATGATATCAGAGGCGGTCTGCATTAACCCGCCGCCATCGCACGCTGTCAGGGGCATTATTGCATCGGAACTCATATCGTGTATTCTGCTGTTAAGAGACAGCAGTCGCAGCCTTCGCCGGTCAAACATAGGTTTCTAAATCGAAAATATCCTTGATATTGACCTGGAGACCGTCTATGATTTTTGACCGAACGACACCTTCAAGTTCAGCGATGGAGTGTGTGATATATCTATTGTTTTCAATGGTAAGAATCTCAATAGTAAGTAATTCGGGGATGACAATCCAGTATTCAGGGACGCGGTATCTCTCATATATTTCTCTCTTGACGGCGGTATCTTTTCTGTACGTGCCGGGGGAGACGATTTCGCAGACCATATCAGGCACACCCCTTATCCAGTCCTGAAAGATTGCCATATTTTCTTTCCTGATAAATATTATGTCGGGCTGAAGCCGGTTGGTTGAATCCTCAAGGATTACGTCAAGCGGGGATAAACACACCTCTCCTAAATCGCTCTTGATAACATAATGGCGCATAATATCAGCCAAATTAAAAACAATCCTCTGATGTTTACCAAATGGACTAGGCCCCATGACTTCCTCTCCATTGATAATCTCTGTTAAGTCTAAATCGGCTTCAAGCGTTTGCATAATGATAGTATATCACCAGAGTTCAGGTTTTGTCGATATTGAAGGCAGGGCAAACGCATTTGAAAAATAAAGCAGACGATACCTATGCAATCATTCCGGGTTGTCCGGAATCTTCCCTATTAGTGGGAGTTTCATAATGATTGTACATATTCTGAGGCATAAGGACAGATTCCGGACAAGCCGGAATGACAAAATGAGACCGGAATGACAAAAATAAGGGAGGCAATTCCTAATGCGTTTGCCCTGATATTGAAGGGCAAGGGGTCAGGGCAAACGAATATAAGAAGATTAACGATGGAGGCGCTTATAATGGGTTGGAAAAACAGACTGACCATATTAACCTCCGACGATGTGGTTGAAGAAGGCGCTGAGGAGGCAGCCAGGATAATCGTAGATATTATTTCTGACGGACTGCTGTAAAGATAATGTTACTGTTTTACAAAACGCCCTCTTACGACGGCCAGCTCCTCCTCGGCTGTGGTCAGGTTTCCCCGTAGTTTCTCCTCTAATATGGCCGTAAATATCTCCGTGTATATCGGGCCGGGGGGAATTCCGAGGGTTTTTAAGTCGTCGCCCTTTAGCTCCGGTTTCATGTCCTTGTGCTCTGTAAGAAAAATGGATATTGATTTTCTCTTTTGGTCGTTTTCTGCTGTTGACATCAAAAATATCGCCGTCTCTAACGATGTGCCCATAAGGTGGTTATACACCGAGACAGGGTCTTTGTAGTAGAATGGCTCATTGAGTTTGGCCAAGCCTAAGAGGATGTGCTTTTTTATCGTGTCAGGGGTTGCGAGCCTCTGAAGGGCGGCCTCACGGTCATCCGCTGTCAGCGGCACAATAAGCGCCATCAGATATAACACCCCAATGTCAATCTTGTCCTCCCTGAACAGCAAATTGTACCACGAGATTGTCTCCCTCACCCTCTGAAATAGTGCGACTGACTCCCTCGAAAACCGTAGCTCCGCGTGGACGGCCTTCAGGAGGCCAAACCCCTCAAGCCTCCGCAGTGCCTTTATCGGGTCGGCCTCCCTGAATATCAACATAAGCTCATCGTAAAGCCGTGCACCCGATAGCCTCTCAAACAGATTAAACCTGATTGCCGTCTTTATCAGCCTCTCTGTGTGCTTGCTTATCCTGAAATCAAATCGTTCAGAAAATCTCACCGCCCTAAACGCGCGCGTCGGGTCCTCTATGAAACTCAGATTGTGCAGCACCCTGACCGTCCGTTCCTTCAAATCGCGCTGGGCGCCAAAGAAATCTATCAGACGCCCGAAATCCCTCTTGTTGAGAAACACAGCAAGGGTGTTAATCGTGAAATCCCTCCTGTATAAATCCTTCTTGATGGAGGACATCTCCACTTGTGGTAGAGCGGCAGGACTTTCATAGTACTCCGTGCGGGCGGCCGCGATGTCTATCGAAAAATCACCGCAATTATATAATTTAATATCGAATACCTTCGCGGTCTGAAACCGTTCGTGCGTCTTGAGTTTGCCGTCTAAGACCTTCGAAAGCGCTGAGGCAAATTTGAGTGACGCGCCCTCAATTACTATGTCTATGTCAAGATTCTGCTCCCCTCTTAGTAAATCGCGCACTGAGCCGCCTACCAGATAGGCCGACACGCCGACTGCCTCCGCCACCTCAGCCACGGTCAGAAGTATCTGGTACACATAGGAAGGGAAACGCTCACGCATGATTGTGGCGAGGCTCCTGCCTGTGGGATGCTTACTCTCGTATTGAGCCTGTTCTATGCGGCTCCTCCTGATGTGCCCCTCATAGAGAGAGCGAAGCAGGTCTGTCCTTGTAATTGCCCCTATTATCATGGCATTGCTAATAACGGGCAAAAACCGCTGATTGCTCTCAACCATCGCGGCCTCAACATCTCCTATGGCGGCCTCCGGGGGCATCGTAATTGCGTCGGTCGTTATAAAGTCGTCTATCTTGCTCGTCCTAAAGCCGTGAAACAGCGCCTTTTCCACTATCTCCCTTGAGATTGTACCGGCGTACTGCGCGTCTTTGATTACCGGCAGGACATTTATCTCGTATTTTGTCAAAAGCGCCTCGGCCTCTTTAATTGTCGAGTCCCAGTCAATGGAAATAACAGGGCTTGTCATAACATCCCTTGCCGCCTTCTCTGGCCTGATTATTTCGTGAAGGGTTGTAATTACCATTTCCTTTACTATTTCTGTGATGGTCTCTTTCATTGACGCGGATGCCGCCGCCGGATGTCCCCCGCCGTTAAACCGCCGCATGACATCGGCTATGTTAAGTTCAGACGCCCGGCTTCGTCCTATGAGCATGGTCTTACCGGCCATGTTTAATATCAATACCACGGCGTCAATGTCCTCCATATCCATAATGGCGTGGGCTATGAAGGCCGCGTCCCCTGTGTAGTGTTCCCTTGAGGCAACCCCTATCTTCACCCTTATTCCGTGGACTATGGCCTCAGAAAGCGACGCTAATAACTCATTTAAGAGTTCGAGGTCGTCTCTGCTTAGCTGTGGCCTGATGAATGTCGAGACAATATTGAGGTCTGCGCCGCGCCTAAGCAGATAGGCCGCGGCAAGCATGTCCCGTTCAGTTGTCGAGGAGAAGCGCATTGAGCCGGTCTCCTCATATATGCCCAGACACAATATTGTGGCCTCTATCGGTGATAATGGGATGTTTTTTGAGTGCAATATCTCAGTGAGCAGGGTTGCGGTTGCCCCAATGGCCTCGACTAACTCAACCGTGCCCGCAATATCTCCCGACCGGGCGGCGTGGTGGTCGTATATAAACGTCTGAATGCCACGCTTTCCTATTATCTGCTTAAAATCGCCAATCCTCTCAGGGTCTTTTGTGTCAACGATGATAAGGCGGGTAATCAGGGACATATCTATTTCCTTCACCTTTGAGATTTCAATTGGGAAGGCCTTTAAGAACTCCCTAAGCGGCCTTTCGGCGGCGCCGGGCAAGACTATCTTTGCCTCAGGGAAGAGTTTCTTTGCCGCAACCATCGAGGAAAGACAATCGAAGTCGGCATTTATATGGCATGTGATGACGTCCATTGTCAGTTACCGTGCCGCCACCAGTTGCCGCGCCGCGCACACGTCAGACAGTTTTTTTCTTGTTTATGTAAACCTGCTGAACTATGCTCAGTACATTGCTTACCAGCCAATAGAGCACCAGCCCGGAGGGGAAGCTCAAAAACATAAACGTAAATATAACGGGCATAAACATCATGACCTTCGCCTGCGTGGGGTCCATAGTGGTAGGCGTCATCTTCTGCTGCAGGAACATCGTGCCGCCCATGATAATGGGAAGCACATAGTGCGGGTCCTTGGCCGAGAGGTCTGTTATCCAAAGCATAAACGGCGCGCCCCTAAGTTCAATGGACACGAGCAGCACCTTGTAGAGGGCAAAAAACACCGGTATCTGCACGAGCATCGGCAGACACCCGCCCATCGGGTTTACCTTGTGTTTTTTGTATAGCGCCATCAGCTCAGTCTGCATACGCTGGGGGTCTTTCTTGTATTTCTCCCTGATTTCATTCATCAGGGGCTGCACCTTCTGGAGTTTTTTCATTGACGACTGCCCCTTGTTTATCAATGGAATAAACGGGATTCTTATGATAAGGGTAAGCAATATTATAGACCATCCGAAGTTGCCTATGTATTTATTTATGAACATCAACATCCAGAAAATCGGCCTCGCTATGATAGAGAAAAAGCCAAAGTCAACGATATGCTCAAAGGAGGCGTTAATGGATTTCAGGACCTCGTACTTCTTCGGGCCTGCGTAGAACATGAATTCATTTGTGCCTGAGCCTGTCTTAATCGCGCCGAGTATTGATTTATCGCTGTCATTCCACATCTGCGCGCCTTTGGTTTGAGTCAATGGAGCAAGGGCGTCGAAAAAGTACTTATTCTCCTGTGCTATCCACTTGATGTTGCCGTCGTAGAGTTTTATGCCGTCCAGTTTTTTGTCAGTCTTAAGTTCTATCCTGTCCATATCCTTGAGGATTACAGGGCCGTTGTGGGCACCGTAGCTGTCGGCGCCCTCAGAGCTGAAATCGCTGCCAGTGGTAATATAATAGTCGTCTATGCCAGCGACTTCGTCCTTTAAGGTAATCTTGTAGCTGTCGCCGTAAAACGTGAATGTCCTCTTTATATGGACATCATTGTAGTCAAGGGCAAAGGCCAGTTGTTTGGTTTCTTGTCCGGTGAGCGTGAGGCTGTCCGGCGAGGTCGTAATAAAGGCGGCCTTCATAAATGTAAAATCGGTATTATAGCCTGAGGCAAGGGCGGGGATTTTTGCCTTTTGATCAATAAGATATATCTCACCGCCATTTTTATCTTTATAGTCCTTGAGTTTAAGCGACGTGACAACGCCGCCGTTGGTGGAAATTTGGGCGGTATATAGTTGAGTGTCAACCTTGATAGTCCTTGCCTGCGGGGCCGCGGCGGCTGGAGGGGCTATCGAACTCGCCTCTGTCTTGCCAACTACGGGAGCCACGGCGGGTGCGGGGGGGATGACGGACGGCTGTGCCTTTGATGAGGCCACAGCAGGGGACTTGGTGCGATTGTCAATGGCGGCGGCAATCCTGGAGGCCTCCTTCATCCTGGGATTGACGTAAAAAAACTGGTACAGCATCAAGATTGAGATAGAAAGAACGATCGCAACGAGTGCCCTTTTTTCCATAGTTATATAGGTTACCTTTTAATATTCATATTTTTGAAACCTGTAAATGTCCTTCTAATAAAAGAACTATTTAACCTATTTAACTGGGTCATAGCCGCCTTCGCTAAAGGGATGGCATCTCAAAATCCTCAGCACGGCCATGCCAGAGCCTTTCAGTGCGCCATACTTTTCGACGGCCACGGCGGCGTACTCTGAACACGACGGGTCAAACCGGCAACTCCGCGGCAAAAACGGTGAGACCGCCGCCTTGTAAAGCCAAATCACAAAGATGATTATCTTTTTCATTTCAACGCCGCATAACACCTTTCAAGCACGAACCCCAATTCCTTATAAATATCTTTATAAGCGGCCTGAGGGGTAGTCGGCCCGGCAAGCAGCA
>JADFYL010000111.1 GCA_015233045.1 Nitrospirota bacterium
TTATGGCGTTGGACACAAGATAAGCCGTAACTGTCCATGTGGCCTCGTCTATGCTTGCAGAGAGAGACCCCCTGATGTGGTCTAACGACACGTTTACGACTGATGTGTCAATTATCTCTATGAGCGTGGGAAGCATTACGCTCACAGCAACTATCCACTTGTTTGCGGCAGCGGCGGTGTTGCTCTGGCCAGTGTCCATAAGCCTGATTATATATCCGTCATAACAGTTTTGTCGACACCCGCGGGACAGGGCAATCACATTAGAAATTGCCCACCTTATTTTTGTCATTCCAGCTTGTCTGGAATCTGTCTTTATGCCTCAGAATATGCACAGTCGCTATGAAACTCCCACTAAAAGGGAAGATTCCGGACAAGCCGGAATGACAACAAAGGCACCGGCATTACGGAAAGGGACAAGGCCGGAGTGATTGCATAGGTATCTTCTGCTTTATTTTTCAAATGCGATTGCCCCGACCTGCGGGATGATTTTTTGGTATTGTGGTTTTAATTTTATGCGAATAAATTATAATATATAGACAGAGTGAATTCCATAAGCGTAATAGGAGCCGGCAGTTGGGGAACCGTTTTGGCGAACATGCTGGCGTTGAAAGGCAATGAGGTTCGTCTGTGGGCATACGAAAAAGAAACCGTTGAATCCATTATAAGGCTGCGGGAGAACAAGCCGTTTATGCCTGGGCTAAAACTGTCTCCTCATCTCATACCTACAAATAATCTGGCAGAAGCGGTGGGGGCGGCCTCGTGCATCATACTTGTCGTGCCGACACAATTTATCAGGGGTATCTTAACAAAGGCCGTATCGGCCCCCATCAGCCCGAACACCGTTGTCGTTACCGCCGCAAAGGGAATAGAGCGCGGCACTCTTAAAACGGCATCGGCAATAATACAGGAATTCATCGGCAATGAAATCGCTGTGCTCTCCGGGCCAAGTTTTGCCGATGAGGTGGCAAAGAGAAAACCCACCGCTGTAACCCTCGGCATCTCAAACCACTCCAAACATGGACATGCGCTTCAGGAGATGTTCTACACTGAGTACTTCAGGGTCTATACCCACGAGGACATAATCGGCGTAGAGCTTGGCGGGGCGCTGAAAAACGTAATCGCCATAGCCTCAGGCATATGCGATGGCCTTGGGCTTGGCCTCAATGCCCGTGCGGCATTGATAACACGGGGGCTTTCTGAGATAATCAGGCTTGGCGTGAGCCTTGGGGCAAAGGATAACACGTTTTCTGGCCTCAGCGGCTTAGGCGACCTCGTCCTGACATGTACCGGAAATCTATCAAGAAACTACACGGTAGGTCGGCGTCTGGGCAAGGGAGAGACGCCCGCCGAAATCCTCTCCGACATGAAGGCGGTGGCCGAAGGCGTTGAGACCTCGGCGTCGGCCTTTGAGCTTTCAAACCGCGCAGGCGTGGAAATGCCTATCGTGGAACAGGTTTATAGAGTAATTCATGAATCGAAAAACCCTGCCGAGGCCGTCCGGCAACTCATGTCACGGGAGCTGAAGGGGGAATTCAGGCATGGATAAAGAGGCCATTAAGACACTGCTCGTCTCCCTGCAAAACGGCCAAATCGGCGTGGATGAGGCCCTAAATAAACTAAAACACCTCCCGTATGAGGATATTGAGTTCGCAAAGATAGACCATCACAGACAACTCAGAGGCGGCATAGCGGAGGTTATATTTGGCGAGGGAAAGAAAACCGAAGACGCCATAGAGATAGCCCGCAGGATTTATAATATGAGCGGCAGGGTGCTGATAACAAGGGCGTCAAAAGAAATATACGACGGCCTGAATATTGATGGCGCAAGGTACTATCCCACATCGAGGCTAATTGAGGCCGGTGAGGGGCGAAAAAAGATAGGGCGCATAGTTGTCGTCAGCGCGGGTACGGCGGATATACCAGTCTCTGAGGAGGCCTCTGTGACGGCCTCTTTTTTGGGTAGCAGTGTTGAGACGCTCTACGATGTTGGGGTTGCCGGGCTTCACAGGCTGTTGAGTAACATCAGCGTTTTCGAAGGAACCAACGTGGTAATCGTGGCGGCGGGGATGGAGGGCGCGCTGCCTTCTGTTGTTGGTTCGCTCATTGACAAGCCCATCATAGCCGTTCCGACTTCTGTGGGATACGGCACAAGTTTAGGCGGCCTGACGCCACTGTTTGCCATGCTTAACTCCTGTGTGCCCGGCATAGCGGTAATGAACATAGATAATGGTTTTGGGGCGGGCTGCCTTGCCCATAAAATCAATATCCTTGCGGTGCACGATTGACTACCAAGCAAACCGACAGATCATCAAAGAAACGCCTGACAATTGAAACCACCGCCGCCTTCCTTCTGAAAAAGGGCATGATAACACGTGAGCGTTTCTCGGACATCAAGGCAAGGGGCGAACAGCAGATGATTAGACTCCAACTGCTTAACGAGGCGGGCAGCGCTAAGCGCCCCTCACAAGCCGTCGGTGTTGTCACGCCAGCTGAGGCAATCGCCGCCTTAGAACTTGAGATCCCGGGCGCAAACGGCAAACTCCTCAACGAGGACGCCATCACTGAGGCAATCGCCGCGGAGACAGGCATCCCATACATGAAGCTTGACCCCATCAAGCTCGAACTCGATGTGGTAACAGGACATGTGCCACGCCCATTCGCATTAAGACACATGATAGTGCCGGTTGAAAATACTGACGGGGTAGTCACCCTTGCGGTTATAGACCCATATGATATGGAGGCCGTGGAAAGCCTTAAACACGCAAAAAATCTGAAAACGCGCCTCGTGTTAAGCTCAAAGTCTGATGTGCTGAAAATTGTAAGGGAGTTTTTCGGCTTTCACTCTTCGATAGCGGCCGCTCAGGCCGAGATGCAGCCGGGCGTTGACCTTGGAAATCTTGAGCAGTTCGTCAAACTCAGAGGGCAGGGGGAAATTGAGGCCACTGACTCACACATAGTCAGGGCGGTGTCGTATCTCTTTCAATACGCCTTCGACCAGAGGGCAAGCGATATACACATCGAACCAAAACGCGAGAAATCTATCGTAAGGCTGCGCATTGACGGCATTTTACACACCGTACACTCGACCCCTAAGGCAGTCCATGCCCCGATCGCCTCGCGAATAAAGATGCTCTCCCGAATGGATATAACTGAAAAACGCCGCCCGCAAGACGGCAGAATAAAGACTACTCACAACAACAAGGAACTTGAGCTGCGCGTGTCAACCCTGCCGACGGCCTTTGGCGAGAAGATCGTCATAAGGATATTCGACCCCGATATGCTCATGCAGGACATTGAAAAACTGGGGTTTTATCCCCGCGAGTATCAGCTTTACGACTCATTTATCAGAAGGCAAAACGGCATAATATTAGTCACTGGCCCAACTGGAAGCGGCAAGACAACCACCCTGTACTCTACCCTCAGAGTGCTGTCCAGCCCGGAGGTAAACATCGTAACGCTTGAAGAGCCTATTGAGATGGTCATTGAGGAGTTTAATCAGGTCAGCGTACAGCAGTCAATCGGCGTCACATTTGCCAACATGCTTCGCACAATCCTGCGCCAGGACCCGGACATCATCATGGTTGGTGAGATAAGAGACAAGGAAACCGCCGACAATGCCATTCAATCCGCCCTTACGGGGCACCTCGTCCTCTCTACCCTGCACACAAATGACTCCCCGTCTTCTATTACGCGGCTTTTGGACCTTGGAGTCCCGTCGTTTCTAATATCTTCGACGCTCATAGGCATAATTGCCCAACGACTCGTCAGAAAGATATGTATCCACTGTAAGAGGGAGCGCGTGTTGACAGAAGACGAGACCGGATACCTGAAACTCGATAAAAACACCGCCCACACAATCAACTATGGCGAGGGATGTATTGAGTGCCGAGGCACAGGCTATCGGGGCAGGACGGCTATATTTGAGGTCATGGAGTTTACTGAACGGGTGAGAAGGGCGCTTTCGGACAATGCCGACCTCAACGCCTTATACGCCGCGGCAGCGGCCGATGGGATGACAACCCTGCGCCAGGCCGCGATTCGCAAAATGCTCGAAGGCACCACTACATATGAAGAGGTCATATTTATGACATAATAGCGGGTTATTCCGGTTCTGATTCTGCCGCCAGCTCTTCGCGGCAGATCGTCCCTCACCACATGCCACAGCACATCGTGTGCAATGCGCTCATAGTCATGGCGCAATACGTTGCCAATTCCAGCCACCTTCGGCCAGGGAATCTCAGGGTGGCGCTGCTTCAAGTCGTCGGGCAGGTGGCGGCTGGCCTCTGAGATAATTTCAATGCCGCGCTCGACCAGCCAGTGCATGCGCCTATCATGTTCAAAGGCATGGAGCGTCATATCGGTCGTCTCGCTGTGAATAAGCCCGATGGCTTCAACAATGTCGGTAAGACGCGGTAAAGATGAAGGCTTTGTCATCAGAGGATCAGAATACTTGCAGCGCCGATTTCTCTATCTGCTCCCGTAAAACAGGGTGCAGGCTGCGCCGTGTCATGTTAATTCTCTGTCTGTATCACAGTGCGGTTGCCCTGCCGTCTCTGAGGGTTAATATTGTGTCGGCGGCTCTTTCGGCCAGCCCTGCGTCGTGCGTGGAGAGGATTATAGTTGCCTTCAGGGTATGTCTTATATTTTGGATTATCTCCTCTATCGCCTTTGAGTTTTTTGCGTCCACCGCCGCTGTTGGCTCATCCAGAAAGAGGACAGAGGGGGAGATAACCAACGCCCGCGCCAAGCCCATGCGCTGAGTCTCACCGCTTGAGAGCGTCACTGCCCTGCGTCTTAGCTTGTCCTTCAGGCCGACCATCTCAGCGGCGTTTAATACCCTATGTTCTATCTCAGCTTTGTTCACTTTTCTTAGTTTAAGCCCGTATGCGATGTTTTCATAGACCGTCGTGTTAAAAACGCCAACAGACGGCAGCAGCAGCGTAATACGCCGCATGAGGGCGAGGCCATGTTCTATCACTACGCCTTCCTCAATAAAATCTGCTTTGCCGGAGTCCGGTTTTTCTATGAGCGCACAGAGCCGGAGAAAGGTTGACTTTCCAGAACCGTTTGGCCCCATTATAGCATACACACCGCCGCCTTCAAACCTGTAAGAACACCCGTCAAGGACAACCGTGCCGCCGTAGGATTTCTTTAACTCAGACACGCTTAGAGTCAGGCCCAAAGGTACCCCGTGGCGCGTCCCCGTCTGGAAAAAAAATATAAGGCAATATTTACACAAAGCGAGATACTAAGCAGCACAACTCCCAGCGCTATGGCCTCAGAGAAATCCCCCTTGTCTGTCTCCAGCACAATGGCCGACGTTATTACCCTCGTCCTACCGGCGATATTGCCGCCCACAATAAGCACCGCCCCCACTTCGGCACTAAGCCGCCCAAAGGCCGCCATCACCGCGGCTAAGATTGCATAGCGAGCCTCCCTTACTATAGCCATAGTCGTCTGAAACGGCGCTGCCCCAAGCGTCATGGCGGCCTGCCGAATCAGAGGTGGCACAGCGCTTATGGCCGCGTAGCTAAGGGACGCCACTATCGGAAAGGCCAGAATGCTTTGGGCGATTATCATAGCCGACGCGGTATAAAGAAGCCCCAGCGCCCCAAGCGGCCCCCGCCTCGACAGCAGTAGATACAAAAATAACCCCACCACAACCGGCGGAAGCCCCATCGCCGTGTTCAATATATTTAGTGCGAGGTGTCTTAGTGGAAATTTTTCTTTTAAACAAATCAGCGCCCCCGTGGGCACCCCAAGGGCGGTACCAATTAACAGGGCGGTCAGAGATACCCTAAGGGACAATAAAACTATCCCCATCAGCCCGGCGTCCAATGAAAATATCAGCAAAAACGCCTTTCTAAGGCCCTCGACTATTAAATCCATAGCGCCAGCTATCTAATCCCCATGATAAGAAATCCCCTTAAGGGGGCATTCAGCACACAGGGGTTTAGGTTTACAGAAGTACTTGCCAAGCCTGACGAACAGGGCGTGGTAGTTGTTGTATATGTCGTGGCCTATGACGTTTTGAAAGAGCGCCTGAAAGTCGTCGTATGGGCGTTTATAGTCCATAAGCCCGTGCCTGTCAATGACGCGCTTTGTGTAGGCGTCTATGACGAATACTGGCTTTTGGAGGGCATAAAGCAATATTGAGTCAGCGGTCTCAGGGCCGATGCCGTTTATCTCTAACAGGGCAGTCCTGAGGGCGGCGGTTTCCTGTTCTTTCATTGTTTCAATAACCCCGCCGTAGTTTAGTACGAGAAACCCGATGAATGCCTTCAGGCGAGCGGCCTTTACGTTGTGGTAGCCGGAGGGTATTATTAACGCGGAGAGATCGTGCGGAGACATCGCGTGCATTATCAATGGGTCAAGGGCATTGTTGGCCTTTAGATTTGAAATAGCCTTCTCGACATTGAGCCAGTTGGTGTTTTGCGTGAGGATTGCCCCGACTGCCACCTCAAATGGGGTCTCGGCTGGCCACCAGTGCTGAGGGCCGAAGGCCGCGTAAAGTGTTTCATAGATACGCGTGAGAAACTCCCCGATGCTCAAATCGTGGGCGGTTGTGTTATAATGCGCGATGGCAATGTCCTCTTTCATCACAGCCTATTATAGGACGTTTTAAATGGACAGGGCAATAGTCCTTATGTATCACAACATCGGCAGGCCGCCAAAGGGGGCAAGGCTTCCCGGACTTTACGTGTCACCGGAGGCGTTTCACCTGCAGATGCGGTATCTGAGGGTCGCGGGCTTTACTATCGTGCCTCTGGATGGGATTTTAGATTTCATAAGTGGCCAAAGCCACGTAAAGCGTCCTGTGGCCTTGACCTTTGACGACGGTTTTCAGGATTTCAGCGACAATGCGTGGCCTGTGCTCAGGGCGCTGGGTTTCCCTGTGACGGTTTTTGTCGTTGCGGGGCGCGTCGGCGGGGAAAATCTCTGGGACTGCGAGTATTTAAACGTGCGAAAGAAGCTCCTCGACTGGGACGCCATCGTCAGATTCAAAGACGAAGGGGTCAGCTTTGCCGCGCATACCATGACACACCCCTCTCTTACATCCCTGTCGGGCGAGGCGCTGCGCGGTGAAATCTTTGGCTCTAAGTCGGCATTAGAGGAGAGGTTAGGCATGGGCGTGGATTATTTTTGTTATCCCTATGGCGATTATAACGAAGAGACCATTGACATGGTAAAGGCCGCAGGGTATAAGGCCGCCTTTACGACCCGGAAGGGCTGTGTATTTAAGGCCGATAATCCATACGAGTTAAAGCGCATATCAGTCAAATCCACTACCGGACCGCTTGCCTTCGCCTATAAACTCCACCTGTATAAAGGCGGTTCGGCACGCTGCCCAAAGTAATGCCAATGACAAAAACAATAAATCTGCTGCTGCTCTACACAGGTAAGAGCTGGAGCGGCATAGGCTCGCACGGGGCGGTGCTTGCCGAGGGCCTGAGGAAAAAAGGCATTAACGTGGTGCTTGGATGCCCGCGCGGGGGGAAACTCTACGGGCAGGCCAAGGCGCTGGGGATTACAGTAAGACATATTGGGCTAAAGAATCTGATGGATTTTAAATCATGGTACAGGATACTAAGCGTGGTAAGACAGGACGGCATTGATGTAATCTGCGCCAATCTCGGGAAGGAGTACTGGCCGCTGGCGGTTATCTGCCGGGGACTGGGACTGAAATCCATAATCGTCAGACATCAGATGAACAGGCTGAAAACCCTGACTAACTGGCTTCTCAGGGGCGATGTGGATAAGATAATAGCCGTAAGTGCCGCCGTAAAACGCACATTGATTAACAGTGGAATAGCCGAAGACAAGATAGAGGTTATATATAATTCGGTTGATATTAACCGCTTTGCCCCCGGCAAGGTCAGCTGTGCGGAGGTGCGCACCGAACTTGGGTTTGCCAAAGATGACATGGTCATTGCCACTGTGGGCAGAATAACCGAGGACAAGGGCGGCCTTGACCTGTTGTATGCCTTTAAAGATGCCAGCGAGGGGAATCCCCGAATGAGACTGCTCTTTGTCGGTGACGGCCCGTTTAAGAGTACGCTGCAGGGGCGTGCGGCTGAGCTATCAATTTCTGAACGAGTGCATTTCACCGGATACAGGGATGATGCAGAGCGTATGTACGCTGCGGCGGACATTGTGGCAGTGCCCACACGGGGGTTAGAGTCTTTCGGTATGGTGGTAATAGAGGCGATGGCTATGGAAAGACCCGTAATTGCCTCTGACGTTGGTGGAATACCGGAGATAATCACT
>JADFYL010000009.1 GCA_015233045.1 Nitrospirota bacterium
CGGAGTACCTTGTAAAGCCGATAGACAAGAACAAACTCATTGACCAGTTAAAAAAGTACGGTTTCGTAGATTAATTTGGCGGCTGAGGTTGCCCCGTGCGAGGGGCTGGCCGTGATGGGTCAGCGGCAATTGGCCTTTGGGCACCCCACCCTATCACACCGTGGTCGGAACATGGTCGGCCCGCGGCCTTCCCGTGGAGTTTCGCTGTGAAACTCAATCCATTTGACGGCCTGTTGTGCCTTTCTATGAAGGCAGTGAAGCGCCTCGATAAAAGAGATAGCAGCGAGGGCAGTTTCTCCCCTGACGGCGTTAAGACAATTTTAATAATCTCGTCAACCGCCCTTGGCGACACGTTGATGTCCACGCCCGCTATCAAGGCGGTTAGGGTTCGTTACCCTGAGGCGCACATCACCGCGTTGCTCAACATAAGGTATGCCGCGCTCTTTCACAGCAATCCCCATATAGACACCATTTTGCCATATTACGGCGGCTACAGGAAATTCATTCGTACCGCACTGGCCTTACGCCGTATCAGGCCTGGCCTTGCCCTTATTTTCCATGGCAACGAGCCGCAGGCAACACCGCTTGCCTACATCAGCGGGGCGCGGCATATCTTCAAAATACCCATATCCAGACAATACGGCTTCCTCCTGAGTAACCAATCAAACGGGTTTGATGACCCGTGGCAGTGTCACGCCATTGATGTAAGGTTAAAGACGGCGTCCTTCGCGGGCTGCGCCACAGACGATAGAGAGATGGTGCTTGACGCAGACGCCGAAGACATAAGGCACATAAAGGCCGCCCTTGCGGCACTTGGCCTAAACGGCGCAAAACCAATTATCGGCCTGCAGCCCGGCGCCGCCCAGCCCTACAAGGCATGGCCTAAGGGAGATTTTATCGAACTCGGCAGACGGCTACTCAACCTATACCCGGGGGCGGGAATTGTCATCACCGGCTCACACGAGGAGCATCGCCTGTGCGACGATATAGCGGCGGCGATAGATAGCAAGGGCGCGGTTTCCCTTGCCGGAGCCTTGTCTTTAAAGCAGCTTGCCGCGCTCGTAAAGGTTCTCTCTGTCCTGGTCACAAACGACACCGGCACTATGCACATAGCAATAGCCCTCGGCACGAAGACCGTATCACTGTTTTGCCCTTCCAACCACTGGGGAACGGGGGCGATTACAGGGCTGCACCTGCACAGGATAATAAGCGCAGAGCGGCCATGCAGCCCCTGTGTTACGAAAAAATGCAAGGCCCCGTACTGTATGTCCGCCATAACTGTGGACGAGGTCATGGCGGCGGTAACCGACTCACTAACGGAGATTTCTGAGATAAATGAAAATAGCCATCTATAATTTAACGACAACAACGAAGGCGGGCGGCGTGGAGTCCTTTACGCTTGGCATTGCCTGCGCCCTTGCAAAAAGAGGGCACACAGTCCATATTCATGGCGGCAGGGCGGTCGGCGGAGAGAATATCGTGGAGACGGTGCATGGGCAGATGGAATGCGTTACGGTGTTTACCTACCCCTATCTGAACCGGAGATATGTCCCGAACTTTGGCACAAGATTCAGAAAATTTGTCGAGCGTCTCTCACTCAGTATATTTGCCCTTGTCCCTCTGATACGTGGCAAATACGATATAATATACATCCACAAGCCGTATGACCTGCCTGTGGCGCTTTTGGTTGCGGCAATATCGGGCGCCAAGGCGGTGTTTAACTCCCACGGGACGGAGTTTTTCCCGGGTTACCGCTGGATGGTTAAAAGGCTCTACAAGTTTTTCTCGTGCAGTACCTATAACGCCATTGATGTCAGGCTCAACACATCCATCAGGCCGATAGTCTTATATAACGGCATAGACACAGAACGTTTCAGGCCGTTATCTCGCAGCAAGGAATTAATAAAGAGACACTCTATCAATGGAGAACACATCCTTATAAGCATATGTCGGCTTGTTGGATGGAAGGGGTTGCAGTACGCGATTTCCGCCCTTCCACATATCGATAAGTCCTTGTCCATTAAATATTTTATTGGCGGCGAAGGACCTTATGAAAACACCCTCAGGCAGTTGGCCGCCGATTTGGGTGTTGCGGATAAGGTAGTGTTTCTTGGGCGGCTTCCCAATGCCGAAATCCCTGCTTATTACTCCATCGCTGATGTTGCGCTGTATCCGAGCGTGGCTGATGAGACCTTTGGCATATCCATAGCCGAGGCTATGTCGTGCGGTATGCCGGTAGTGGCCGGCAATGTTGGCGGCATACTGGAGGTTGTTGGAGATTCAGGATTGTTAATCCCTCCTAAGGACGAACTGGCAATTGCGAAGGCGGTCAATACGCTGCTAGTGAACGATGAACTGAGGCAGAGGCTTGGCATAAGTGCCTGCGACCGTGTCTTACACAATTTTAACTGGGACATGATAGCTGAAAGGTTTGAACAGGAAATCGGGGTTATAGGCGGTGCCTAAGAGGGTATTAATGGCAGCCGCCCCGGTGCACCCCGTACCGCCCTTGAAGGGGGCCGCCGTGGAGATGTGGATTTATGAAGTCTCAAAGAGACTGGTCGGATACGAGCCACATGTCGTGTGCCTTGCCGATGAGTTTTACCCGGACAAGGAATATAAAGACGGCATTTTTTTCCATAGGATTCGCTTCGGAAGGGTATATAAGCGGCTCTTTCAGAAACTCACGAGGCTTGACCCGTTTTCGTACAACGACAGAATACTCGGATTAATCAGGGAAATCTCCCCTGAGATAGTCCATATGCACAATTCAATAAAGCGCTTTACCCCGCTGATAAAGGCCGTTAGAGACGGCGGCCTCAGCCGTACGATGCTCCACGTGCAGAACGAATTCCCAGTTGATGAGCCGCTTGAGCTGGATGCCTTCACCGGCTGCAGCCAGTACATAATGAATCACTATGCGGGGAAACCCATTGCCGCCGCCCATAAGTTTTGTATCTATAACGGTGTTGATCTGGACAGGTTCAGGGATTTCAGGGATGTGCCGGAGTTAAGGGACGCGATTCGGGGGCGTTTTGGCATAAAGAAAGACGACTTCGTAGCCATCTTTGTTGGTCGGGTGTCGCCGGAGAAGGGGGTTGAGCATTTTATTGAAAGCGCCTCTATTATTAATAAAAACATTAGTGAGAAACGGGGGATTGACGGCGTCAAATTTTTCGTAGTAGGCGAAGTTCAAAAGGGAAGCGGCGACAGGGCGAACTACGCCCGAAAGCAAATGGAAATGGCATCGGGGCTTCCCATCACATTTACAGACGTTTTCACACCGTCGAGGATACATCTGATTTACCTGCTTGGCGATGTGTTCGTATTACCATCGAATTTTGACGACCCGTTTCCCTTTGTTGCGCTTGAGGCGATGGCCACAGGGCTACCGATTGTTGCCAGAAGGAAGGGCGGCCTGACGGACTACATAGTGGACGGCGTAAACGGCCTCTTCGTGGACGAGTTCAACCCTGCAACAGGCATCGCCCAAAAGATCGAACTCCTCGCAAGCGACAAACCACTGAGAGCCACCATCGGCAAGGCGGGAAGGCAGACAATCGTGGAGCGTTTCTCATGGGACAAGATAGCACAGGAAGTGGAAAGTGCGTATAACATATTAGTTTAGTTCTATTTATTCGATTTGTTTTTCCATAATGTTTCCCGACCATTTCCCTCTCATATGATAACTGGTTTCATGAAATGAATGAATACTAAAAGAATCGTCTCTTAATTTTCATGGGCGGGGGCGAATATTGGCCCTATTTATGAAATTTAGTAATTCAAGCCTTGTCAGTCTGTCCACTTTACTTTGTCCAGTTTTTGGGGAGTATCATATTTGATAACAACAAGACACGCAAAAAAGTTACAATATGGCTATGAAGAGTTGGTGGCAGGTCTGGAAAACAGTCAGAGATGTCAACGCAAGAAACAGTGACGGCTGGTCGGTGCTCATGCTTGAAGTTGACAGAGAGAACTCTGAAGGCGTCAACGCCCTTATCGCCGCAGGTGCGGATGTCAGCGCAAGAAACAACGACGGCTGGACTGCGCTTATGTTTGCCGCTTCCAGACGTAATGTGGACATTGTCAAACTCCTTGTCACCGCTGGCGCGGACATCAACGCAAAAAACAATGACGGCTGGACTGCGCTTATGTTTGCCGCCAACAAAGAGAGCGCTGACGCTGTAAGAACCCTTATCGCCGCCGGTGCTGATGTCAACGCGAAGACTGAGGACGGTGGTACGGCCCTAATGTTTGCCGCTAACACCGGAAGTGTGGATGTTGTAAGAACCCTTATCGCCGCCGGTGCTGATGTCAACGCGAAAAACAATGACTGCTGGTGTGCGCTCATCCTGGCCGCAACGGAGCGCTCTGTAGGTTGTATCAGGGCGCTTGCCGCCGCCGGTGCGGATATCAACGCGAAAAACAATAACGGTGTTACGGCGCTTATGGATGCCGCCGCTAGACGTAATGTGGACATTGTAAGAACCCTTATCGCCGCCGGTGCGGACGTCAACGCGAAAAACAATGACGGCACTACGGCGCTGATGGCCGCCGTCCCAACCCGCTCGGACTTAATACTGGAGTGGGAGGAGTATGGCCAGCCTATGGCGGCCTCACTTGAGGACTCCGCACGGTGCATCAAAGCTCTTGTCGCCGCTGGCGCGGACGTCAACGCGAAAAACAATAACGGTGTTACGGCGCTTATGTTCGCCTCCGACAAGGGCACTGTGGATAGTGTCAGGGTACTTATCGCCGCCGGTGCGGACGCAAGCTCAATCAGGTAAGACTGATGGGTTCAAAAATATCGCTTGCAACGTGTATTGCCAAGTGATATACTCTAATTATGAATGGTCAACTGAAAGAGATAGAGACTCTATATCGCATTGCCTTTGAAAAATATGGCGCGGTTGCCTTGTGGAGCAGCCACCCTGTGCCGAATCCTACCCGCGAAGATGCCTTAGCCATCGTGCGGAGCCTGAGAGTTGAAGGTGACCTTGCGGCACGTCGGCTGGCAGAGCAAATTGAGAAGGTCTGCCGTGCCGCTGTCTAAAATTCAGACAGAGATTTTGTGTCTTCTGGCCACGTACCGTGACCCCGAAAGTTATGTTGCTGGCAGCGCGCCTTTAAACAAAGATGAGCCACGCTATTCAGGTGACATCGACATTTTCCATGACCGCGAAGAAAGGGTGGCGCAGGCGGTGGAGGTGGACAGCGCTGTCTTGCAGGCCAATGGTTACGCCCTCCAATGGCTGCGACGCGAGCCGACCTTCTACGCCACGCTGGCCTCAAAGGAAGACAGTTCAACAAAGCTGGAGTGGGTGGTTGACAGCGACTTCCGGTTTTTTCCGACTGTGCGGGATGATACTTTCGGCTACATCCTTCATCCCGTAGATCTTGCCATGAATAAGGTAATGGCGGCAGCCGGGCGGCGAGAGCCGCGTGACGTGGTGGATTTAGTAACGATCAATGACCGTGTTTTGCCGATAGGCGCCGTTATCATTGCCGCGGTTGATAAGTCCCCCGGGTTCACGCCCGAGGGGCTTATCAACGAAATCCGCCGCATTGCCCGTTATACGGAGGCCGACTTTCGGCGCGTTGCCAGCGAACCGCCTGTTGATGCCGCGGCGGCTATGACACGGTTGCGGCGAGTTCTGGATGAAGCCGAATCCTTTGTCGCCCTGATGCCGACCGATAAAATAGGGCTATTATTCCTGAAGGATGGAGAAGTGGTTCAGCCTGACCCTTACCGCTTGGAAGACTATCAGACTCATACGGGGCAAAGGCGCGGCCAATGGCCTTCATCCCCTGAAATCGCCGCGGCTATGTTAGAAAAGTACAATCCACCAAAGCCGCTTTAAGAGGTGCCGCTATTGCTGGTATATATCTGGATATGTCACGTAGACTATTTCATCCTCTATGCTCCCAGGCATGAGGTAGTGTTTAACAAATGCCGCTTCCCCTGTGTCTCCGAAGTAGGTCTTCATCCGGAACATTACCCTGATGGTCTCCACTTTTATATTCTTGTCCGTAGCGTCTATCACCACCTCAAGCGGGAAGGAATTGGCATGGTCAATGCCCGGGCAGGAGTTCTTACTTGTTACCCGATTTTCGCCGGTTATGGAAAACGCGGTTTTTTCAAGCTCCTTTTTTGAAATCCCAAGAAATGCCATCCCCTTGTCCGGCATATCAATTGAGTAAACCAGATAATACCCCTTTTTGTTTCGGGTTAGGCTGCGTTGTATGTACTTTGAAATAGTGTTTACAAGTCTTTCGCTTTTATATTTTGCCGTATAAATCCTGACGACGTTGTCTTCAATAACGCCACCGCCTATGCCTGGTATTCTGTTTTCATCAAGTTGTTGGCCCTCTTCTTTTGTTACATTTTTGCCGCTGACAGCCCCCTGCAACAACCCTGCCAGAGTCTTAACCGTCTCCAAAGACACGCTTTCAAGCTCTGGCGAAATCATCCTGTTTAGCGCCAACGGGTTGAGCAATGATACATTCGTACCTTGCTCGTTACTGTAAATATTTATTTTTAAAGGATAAACAAACTTTGCATATGGAGATACCCCATATATTTTATTCCAGTATGTTTCGTTATGAATTATCAGTACTTTGGTTTTGAATTTACACATGTCCGGCACAGCGGGATAAAAAGCCCCCACCACTTCCCAGCCATTTGCCTTCAATGCCTCTGATATTTTGGAAGATACCAGATCAACGCTGCCGCTTATCTTCTCAACCAGCTTGATGTATATTTTGTGACTTTCCTGAGGGACATTGCCGCTGTCCTTGTCTTCCCCAAACGCGCAAACCGGTACCAGTACCATCGCTAATAATAGGATGCAAATTCTGAGTCTATTTCTCATGCTGTTGTCCTCCTGTTGTCCACTTAAGGCTATTAATCACCTGCCTATTAACCACCTGCCTATTAACCACCTGCCGTTGCTGCCTCACCATGCCAGTACATGTTAATCTATCGCGTCCTTCTTTGTCAAATTATCCCTTAATTATTAACGGTGCCACGTTTGACTAAACAGCCGTCAATGTGGTAATTTGTTTTATGGAACGACGGCGTGATTACAGCTATGGCGTGGTGTAAACTGCATGGAAAGGTTTTATTATGACTTGATAGATATTCTGATAGTCGTTTTTTTTCTTTTTGTCTCGAAAAAGACGGCGGATTTTCTTACGGGGTTTGATGATGACGATGCCGTAGAGAGGGGCGGCAACGCCGCTGTGGCGCTGTGGCGTTTTGGCCACTATTTTGGGATGGCCGTTGCAATGTCTGGTGTAATTGGCGCTGAGACGGCATTGACAGACGTACTGTCTTTCTTTCTCATAGGGGCGCTTGTCACCGTGTTGTTCTTTCTTTCTCATTACATTAACCGCTACCTGTTTCTTAGGGGAATAGACCACAACAGACTCATCGGACAAGGCAATGTTGCCGTAGGCATGGTCGAGTGTGGGATTTATGTGGCGTCGGGACTGGTTCTCAACGGGGTACTGTCAGGGGGTGGCGGAGGGGTTATATCCACCGTGGCGTTCTTTGCACTGGCGCAGTGTGTCATGGCGCTGGTGTTTTTAATCACAGAAAAAATCTACCATATAGGTATCAAAAGTGAGATTGAATACGGAAATATCAGCGCCGGAGTCGTCCTCGCAGGGGGCATCGTCTCCTATGCGGTGATTCTCAGGGCCAGCGTGACGGGGGATTTTATTGGTTGGGGACGTGGAATAGTTGCCTTTTTTATCAGCGCCTTTATGGGGCTGGCCTTTTTGTTAGTAATCCAGAAGGCTGCCAATTATATCTTTCTTCCCAGGACTACCCTGTCCGAACAAATCAAAAACCGCAACACCGCCGCAGTGATAGTGGTTGAGGCAATTTCGCTCTCAATTGCCATTGTCATTGGTCAGGTTATGTAATAGGATGATGTGATATGTCAATTAAGACCGCGTCGGTTGGCGGGATATTTTTCCTTGCTAATGCCTTGTTAACGACATCAGGGTGTTCGCCGGAGCTGAAGGACTGCCCTCAACAATTTACAAACACTGCAACGCCTCTGCAGAAATACGGCGTTATTACGGAGGTTCAGGAAATCGAACAAGGACAGTTTAAAATAGTCAATGAGGTGCCGAGCAAATGCACAGGCGTTATGGTAACCCACATAGACGGCTCCGTCGAGACAATCCCCCGGCAGCAGGCCGAGATGATGGCCAGAGACGCCCCTAACGATTTTGGACTTGGTCTTGGGACGGTGCTTGCATCGGGGCTGTTCGGCTATATGCTTGGTAGGACATCTTTCATCTCGTCGCATGTCTATGCCAACGATAGTATATACAGGCAAACCCTCGCCAACAAAGCGGTTATTACAAGGAAGACCGGACGTGACGACTCCCCGCAATACTCCTTCGGAAGCGGCGGATATGGCGGCTGGCAAAGAGGCGGCGGTTTTTCGGTAGACGGTGTCCCGGCAAGCGGCAGATATGGCGGCAGACAATCCTACGGCACAGCCGGTTCGAGCGTGAAACGCGGCGGTTTCTTTTCAGGGCTTTTTGGCAGGGGATCAGGTTGAGAGCCTGTGAAAATCATAAAGATTAATCCCATCCACGAAGGCATTTACAACGAAATCGGCTATACATGGTACCAGACGCCGGGGGCGTTGCCCTCCATAGCCGACGAGATAGTCTCTGTTACTGAGACCGAGGGCGGCAATTATTATAAGGCCGCCGAAGAGCTTTACGACATGTTTGTACACGCGGCGGAGTTCGCCATCAAAAACCGCCTGTATCATCTGCTTGACATTGACGAGTCCCTCGCCGCGATGATTGAACACACGTGGGAGGATGAGCGGCATTTTCACCTCATAGGGCGCTTTGACTTTGCAGGGGGGCTTGATGGAATTCCTATAAAACTTATCGAGTTCAACTCCGACACGCCTTCTCTTATCTTTGAGACGGCAGTCATCCAGTGGATGCTCCTTAGGCATAACAAGATGGACGAGACCATGCAGTATAACTCGTTATACGAGGCGTTAAAGGAATCGTTTATAAGACTACGGGGGCTGAATCCTGAGTTTGCTGGTAGTTCACGGGCAACTCCCCGCGCCCTGTTCTCGTCGCTTGACGGCTTTGCCGAAGACGAAAACACCGCGCGGCTGATAGAGGAGACTGCGTTAGAGGCGGGTTTTATTACTGATTTTGAGTTTGTTGACAAGGTTTTTTTTTCAAACGGCGATGGAATTTTCCTAAAAGACGCAGAACGTTATTACAGGTATGACTACTGGTTTAAACTCCTGCCATACGAGTTTATAAGCCTCTATGAACCGGACTTAGGGGCAATCCTCACCGATGTGCTGAGAAACGAGAGGGCTATCTTGCTCAATCCACCCTACGCGCTCCTGTTTCAGTCAAAGGGGTTATTGAAAATACTGTGGGATATGTACCGCGACCACCCACTGCTGCTTGAGACTTCGTGGCAACCCTTGGCCGGCAAGTCTTACGTAGAGAAAAAGACACTAGGAAGAGAAGGGCAAAACATCTCAATTATAGACAAAACCGGAAGGACTGTCCTTTCTAATGACGGCGAATACGGCGCGTATCGAAGCGTATATCAGGAGTATGCACGATTCCCTGATGACGGACAGGGGAGGTTTTACCAGGCTGGAGTATTCTTCTCATACGAGCCATGCGGGCTTGGTTTCAGGAGAGAAACGGGTATAATCCACAACAATTCCCAGTTCGCCGGTCACATTGTTGAAGGTTGACGCCTATATTTTTATTACCCCTGCGTGAGTTTGACATGGGGTTGCACCTTGTTATACAATAGGCCCTATGAGAAAGTTACTTATCGTATTGGCGGTCATAGTTGTGTTTCCGTTGTTGCCGTTGTTTTTGCCCATAGCGTTGGTTTACCTTTTAGCGGCTGTGAATATGAGCAAAGGCTACAGCAAGATGTTTTGCGGCGGCGTAAAGCCATCTACGAAGGACGTGATAATAGAGGCTATGGCGTCTAAAGGGATACCTATTCCCACATGGCTGCTGTCCAAGCAGAAATCCTGCTGAGCACCAGCCCAAACTCAGGGGATGATCCCCCGTCCTGGCGATAGATAAAACGTATGCGAGATACGGGTGAAGGGGGGTTACCCCCCTTCGTCTTTATTAATCCCTTCTTCTCTACGCAACGGTCTTCGTGCCGTGGACGATGACTTCGTAAAAGCCGCCTATCAGCCCTCTTAACTTATCGAAGTTATGTTTCTTAGGCGAGGCAATACAGACCAGAATGCGCGAGACAAAATACCCCCAAAAGGCGTAATAAAAGAACAGCCACTGTATGGGCGACTTCTTTACGTGCGTCTTAAAGAAATAGTGTGTAAATATGACAAACATGAAAATTTCCTTATATCCATCGGGTCTCATCTGCGGTGCTTCGTAGTGGTAGAGCCTTGCGTATGGCGTGAAGATGAGCTTATAGGCCTTTGATACCCTGTAGGAGAAATCCTTGTCTTCGCCCATACCGTAGTTAAGAAAATGTTTGGCGTCGAAGGCAAACTTACTAAACACCTCTTTTTTAAAAGAGCTAACCCCACCAGATAAGAAATCAACCTCTGTAATTTCTTTTATTTGAAAAGGTGTTGTGCCGTAGCTCGAGCAAAAGCCGGAGGATAGCACCTTGCCCTCCCTGACTCCAGAAACAAGGAAAGGAATCTCCAATATCTTCCTCAGCTTTTTTACTAGACTGAGTTTCTTGTGGTTTGCGATTGCCCCGCCCACCCCTCCGACGTCCTCTGATTTGGCGTATATGTCCATTATCCGTTCAATATAGTCAGGGAAAAGGACGACATCGTCATCAAGGAAAAACACTATATCACCGGTTGCAAGCTCAATCCCCTTGTTTCTTGAGGCGGTGAGGCCCGGCCTGTCTTTTTTATAATAAACGTAGTTAACGCCCATCTGCTCACTCTGGTCCTTTAGGGGCAGTTCGGTAAGGTTGCCGTCATCAACGACAATGATTTCATAAGGGGGCTGCGTCTGGCTTAATATTGACTCAATGCAGTTTTTTAGATCAACCGGCCTGTTATACGTGGGAATTATGATTGAGGTTTTATATTTCATAACAATCACCCTCTCCTTCGTCTTATCAGATTTACTATTTTTTGATGTATAAAATCGGGACTCATCCAGGCGGAGACACCGTACATAGCGAGGCAGTAGAGCACCGTTGACAGCGCGGCGCTGATATACTTATTAACGGGAACTATGGATGAGATATACGCAAGGGCGGCTATGACAAAAACCATTATTAAAAAAAGGATAAAGACATCCCTTATCTTTATAAACCATGAGAAAAAAGAAATATTGCTGTAGAAACTCCGGACAAATATATACAGAGCGACAAACAGTATAAAAAAAGACAACGAGCTGCCGCAGGCAACGCCAACCGTGCCATACCCCATTTTAATAAAAGACACCGCCGCCAGACCATTGAACACCAGCACCGCAGAGATGACTATTGAGGCATGAAACTGCTTATTGTGAGAGATAATAATGCCACGGGCTATGAAGGCAAGGGCAAAGAAATAACTCCCAATGGTAACTATCTGTGTGGGCACTATACCCTGAATATACTTGGGAAGCACCAGATGAATGAAAGGCACAATTAAAAAGAACGATGGCCCCAAGAGAAACGGCATGAAATGTGAGGTATAAGAGAGCGGTTTAAAAAAATAATCCTCCAATGTGTCCTCTCGCTTGCTGGTGGTAACGCTTCCCATGAGGTCAACCTCTACGACTTCCCTTGCGTCGCCGGGTATCTGCACAAGAAAGTTAAACACCAGCCCGGTTATAGAGTAATAACCCAGTTCTTTTACACCAAGCAGATACGCAATAATGATTTTATCAATAGAGCTTATGAGATCGTTCGACACATTATAAACTAATATTGGCAGGCCTTTCTTAGTCAATTCGAAAAATACTGCCTTCTTAAAAGGCTCTATTAATTTAATCGGCGAGACCATGTGCATATAAACAACCATTATTAAAACAGAAAGCAAGGCGGAGAGATACATACCGTAGATACTCAGATAATATATCAAGCCGGCGTTTAAGATCACGGCAATGACAGATTTTTTGTAGTTTATTGAGCTAATCAGTTTAAATCGTTTATCTGCGCTTATCTCATTGAACTGGTAATCGAAGATACAATTCAGAATAATAAGTATGCCGACGGAGAGGAGTCCGGCCTGTTCCATTTTGTTTAAATTCGCGGAAAAGGCATAAATCCATACGCCGACGGTAATAATTACAGACAGAAACATGGAGCCATAAAAGACGGCTGATTTTATGGCATTGCCTTCGGTGGTTTCATTTCTTGACTTATGGTAAGGCAGGAGATAAAACATGGCGTTTCTGGTGCCGAGATGGGCGTACGTGGCATAGGTGGTTATGATAGAGATAAGATTCCATAATCCGTACAACTCCGGCGGCAGCAGCTTTGGTTTTATGAAGGTATTAACGATACCGCAGGCACGCTGAAACATGTTGCTTGCCGCGTAACGGGTTATATTCTTTACAAGGGTATCGCTATCTTTCATCCGGCTTCTTGCGTTGCAATGCCTTCTTCATTGATTTAAAAATATAGTTGTTTCTTATCTCTGTGTAGAATATCTGGTACCAGATTTTAGAGTTTGTGTCGTTAAAGTCTGTGAGCGCTATCCTATGCAGGTACGAATCAGACGGCGTATAATTGATTACCGGATAGGAGGAAAAGACCTTCTGCGCGCCAAGGGAAAGGCAAAGGCCGATTTGCCTTTCGGAGAAAGTTGTGCCGGGCTGGCCAAAGGGGAAGGCAAAGAGGTTTGTAAAGTTTTTGAAGGACTGTAGTTTTTCCATATTTTTCAGATAAGACTCCCTCAGCTCATCATCTGATAGAGTTAACGCCACGTCATGGTTATACAGGTGGTTTCCATAATAAATATACCGGCTGTGAGACGTCTTTATGAGGTCATCCTCAGAGGCAAACGGGCCGACAAAACCTTCGACGGCATCCTGAAAATCCTTACCGCTAAGCTTTAAATATGAGTTCACAATCTCCCTTGTGCAATTAAGAAATAACGGGGTTATGATGTTTTCCCTACCTACAACGCTTAACAAATACTCTCTAAAACCCTCTTCCTTTTCGCAAAGATAGGTAATAAGGCCAGACTGGAATATCACGCCTGACACGGGTTCGGTGTTAAGAAAAATGACTGTTGGAACCGCGTTATTTTCTATTATCTCCGCGGCATCTGAAAAAAAACCCTTTACGCCATCGTCAAATGTGACCATAGCGGCGCGCGGGGGCAGCTCACCGCTGATAAGCTCATCAGGTGAAACCACATTGAAATTATTTTTTATGAACCTGAGTTGAAAGTCAAAGACATCGGGTGGGACATTTAATTTATACAGCTTGCTGAATTCACTTGGTGAGTGAGTAACGTCGTGGTATAAAAACACCGTCAACGCATCTTCCAGCTTAGCCTTCTTAAATAATCTGAAATACGCCCCGGCAAAAGACGCAAATACGCCCTTCAGAATTTTTTTACTGAACACATCCAACTCCTCAAACTGTTAATCGAATATATCTTTGATGTTGACCTGAAGTCCTTCTATTACCTTAGACGTAACCACGCCCTCAATCTCTGCAATGGAATATCGTTCGTATTTGTTGTCTTTGATGGTTAGGACTTCAACAGCCTTAAATTCGGGGATAACAATCCAATATTCAGGCACCTTATACTTCTCGTAAATCTCTTTCTTAGTGGCGGTATCTCTTATAAACGTACCGCGTGATACTATCTCGCACACCATATCCGGCACACCTCTTACCCAATCCTGAAAGATTGCCATGTTCTCTTTCCTGATGAACAGTATGTCGGGTTGAAGCCTGTTAAGGCTCTCTTCAAAAATTACATCAAGTGGGGAATAATAAACCTGCCCTAAATCTTTTGCTTTAACATAATGATGAATAATATAGTTTAGCTTACTGCTGATACCCTGGTGCATTCCAAATGGACTATGCCCCACAATTTCCTCCCCATTGACAATCTCCGTTAAATCCAAATCTCTTTCTAAGGTTTCCATATTGGTAGTATATCAACAGTCCTACGGTTTTGTCGAGACGGCTGTTGTCGGGGATTATTTGAGGAACGCCTTGAGCATGGCGAAAAAAGCAACTAACTGCCCCGCCCAAAATATAAACATCCATTTCAATGTCTCAGACTTATTCGATTCAATTTTGAGTTCGAGGTCAGCTTTTACAGATTCGATTTTGAGTTCGAGGTCGGCTTTTACAGATTCGATTTTGAGTTCGAGGCGCGTCATTTCCGTTTTTAAATCTAATTTGGTAGCCAAATCATCACGAGAGCGCAAGCTCGATTCATTGATGACCGCAATCAGTGCGTCAACCCCGTCATCTCCCAGCCTTTCTCGTAATGGTCTCGGTATCGTTATAACGCTCACGACTTCATTATACCGTATAGGTTGTTTCTTTTTCAACCGCCATCGTCAACTATAAAATATCCAACAGTCAAACCACCTGAGAGCCGCTTTAACATATGCCTTGCTCACAGGAATGCCGGTCAATATGGGATAAAACGCTATAAATAGCGCAACCGTCACAGTGCAATACGCATACGTCAACCATTTTAGGCCGTTTTTCCACTCTTCCAGCCATTTTATGGCATACGTTATACAAAATATGACAAACGGCACAGAGGCGTAAAAATGATATATAAACGTAAGGCGCGGCACCGCCACCCACGGCAGGAACTGCGCACACAGGCCAGTAAGGACGATAAAGACGCCGCCGCCGACCCTTTTCCTCGTTAAGGCTACCACTAAGACAAACGCAACCGCCGCTATCCCCACCCACCACACGGCAGGGTTTCCCATCGAAACAATACTCTGTACTTGCTGCCTTTCGGGTGGATTCCCATTATAAAGCCAGAGCGGCCTTTTCATTATCGGCCACTCGTACCACTTGGATGAAAAAGGATGCTCGGCTACCAGTTTACTATGGTAATCGTACATATCAGTTTGGCTTTGCTTTACGTAGCTCAAAAGCTCAGTCAACCCATGGTATTTTGCCGTTGGCACGTAGGATAAGACATAAATCACGGCGGGAATAAGTATAAAAAACAGCGCGGCGTACTGTATTGCCTTAATTGTTGCCGCGTGTATATGTTCAAAGTCTAATTGGGGCGTTTGCCGGATTTTTCGGGCAGAGCGTTGTCTTTTGCCCGCTTTCGGGGGTACTATCAATTTGCCTGATTTGCCAAACTCTATATATCTTCTGATAACAGTCGCAAAAAAAATCACCGCAAGTCCACCGCCCGCGTAGATGGAAATCCATTTCACGGCCACACCCAATCCAAAAAATAGGCCGCTGCCGCCCAAATATAGATTTCCGCCTTTGAACACGCCTTCAATCTTACCACCTGAGACGGCTGAAAGCTCCCAGTACCTGTACATATAGTAGTACATGAGGATTATGAAGAAAACCGCGAATGTATCAACTGTGGCCATTCGCCCTTGCGCCACACGCATAAAGTCAAAGGTCATCAGAAGTGACGCTATCAGGGCATATCTCGTCTGCCCAAAGAGCCTGTACCCAAACACGTAGACAATGGCGGGTATAAACGCGGCAAATAACGCCCCTGTAAACCTCCAGCCAAAGGGATTCATTCCAAATGCGATAATGCCGGCTTCAATAATCACTTTCCCGAGAGGTGGATGTGTCGTTTCATACACCGGCAGGCCGTGGAGATACTCATAGGCCGTGCGCGCGTGATAGATTTCGTCAAAATACGTACTGTTTATATATGAAGGTGATGGCGGTACGGTTTGCTGTTCGTCAATTAGATTGCTGGCCGAATCTTTAGCCGATTGGGTGGTGTTGTAAATCGGCTCATATGGCATTGCTGATTTTACCGGCAATGGGATCCGGGTACCCGTCTCGAAAAATGCTATCTCGTTGAGCATCGCCCCCGGCACCATGGCAGTCAACAGGATATAACGCCCCTTCATGTCCGCATTTACGCACTCCCATTCAAACACGGCATTTTGCTTGAGCGTGTTGACCAACTGCCAGTTCTGGAAATCCAGCGAAGACCGCATCTCGTATTGCCCGCCGCCTATGCCGCCAAAAAAACAGACCCTGCCGACTGAACGCTCCCCGCCAAAATCCACATAAGCGCTTTTACCTTTCTCTGCGGTGCTCCAGAAAGTCTCAGGCGCCTTTGAGCTACCGAGACCGTAGTACATAATGGCAAGATTTAAAATAGTTATTATCGTTATAGCGGCATAGTCTTTTCTCTTGAGCGTCAAAGGCGCAGTGGCGGGCGAAGGAGCGGGATTTGCGTCTTCTACTGGCCGGGCGGCATATCGCACAGCTTTTCTTATAGCGTGTGGCACAGGTCTTTTAATAAATATGTCCGCCCCCAGCTTTACAAGATAGACAAGGCAGCCAACGTGTGCCAGTGAGACAATCCAAAGCACGCCGTCATGCGGGTCTAAGTTATAGATTCCCTTCGTGCCATAGTGAAGCACATAGGCCTCGTTTATAAAGAATGTCGCGCTTATAAACGCGTACAGATACAAGAGCCTTTTGTCTCGTATCGAGGTATAACTGACAAGCAGAAGTATCAGTCCTGGAAAAAGGTAACGCTCGTGCATCTTCACCGACGTGACGAACACAGAGGTTATCAGAAATGCGGCGATAAAATAATATATCCCCTCCGCGTCCCTTTTCTTATAAAACAGATACGTACACCAAGCAACGGTTAAAACAATAAACACATAGCCCCACAACTCATATGTCACGCCAAGAACCCTGTCCGCAACCGACGCGAAATTCCCGCCCAACAGCGTAAAGAGATTAAACGCGTTTAGTGAGGCATAGGGGTACGACGAGAGTGTCTCATGGTAGTGTTTGACTATCCAGAGGGCCTCTTTATTAATCGTAAAGGGCAGTATTGCCGCGATAAATACACAGACGGCGGCGCTGAGTGCGATGGCCGCTTTTTTGAGAGATACGCGGCTCAGTGCGAAAATCAGGACAGGCGTAAATATAAGCCCCTGCGGCTTAATCAATACCGCAATGGCAAACACTATTGCCCCCGCGGTAAGCCGCCCGCCGGTGATTAGTATGATGAGCCCCAGAATGCAGAGGCTGAATACCGAATCCACCTGCCCCCACACGGCCGAATTAACTATAACCGCGGGGTTAAAGGCATAGGCAAGGGCAAGGGCCACCGCCACAAATCCAGAAAAATTCCTGCGCGCCATTAAAAATACGAGATGTGCCGCCGCAATGTCTGTTATCATGGAAGGGAGTTTTACGAGATACAAAAATGACTTCGACGCGTCAGCAATATTAAGTACCGATTTTATCTTTCCTAACAGGTAAAATATATAGACATAGCCCGGTGGATAGTCGGCAAACACCTCCCCCGAATAAAACCCGGACAGCCCCACCGCCGCCGTACGCATAACCCATGCCTTAAACGTACCGATGTCTATTGGATGGCCTTCTATCGAAACCGCCAAAATGGAGCGCATAACAAAGGCGACCATGAGGGCCGCAATATAGAAACTTATGCTTGCTGAGCGGCTCATCGCGGGCTGGCCGTTGGTTTTAGTCATACGCCCTGAAATTTGAAAAGACAATCGGCCATGTCGCTATTATTATAAACACAATTATTAATAAAATGGAAATCTTCGTCCATCTCCTCTGGGCGTTGTGAATTTCAGTTCGTATCGAATCAATTTTTTTAAATGGTTCGGTAACTGCCGCGGCCATGCTGAAAAGTATGCCGCCAAACAGGCTCCCATAGAGTGGATAACCTATGAACATATACTGCTTCTGCAGCAAATCAAAAGGGCAGTGGTGCACTGGGGTCTCGTAATAGTAGATAGACACAAAAGATATTATGGACGCCACTGAAACGATAAAAAATATCAACGACCACGCACCGGAAATATACCTTAAACTTGGTGAAGAGCCTGGTCTTTTCATAAGCAGAAATAGAAGTACAATCTCAACGGCACCCGCGCCATAAAACACATACATAGACGGCCCCACCGGCAGCGACGCCAGCGACGACGCCACCGTAATCCCCTCATCACTAAACAGCGAACTACAGCACGAGGTAATCACATTTGCCCTAAGCCCAAGGAAATAATCAAGCTGCCAGTACGCCTCAAGCGCTATGACGGGGGCAAGCGCGATCAGATATTTATACTTGAACCTGACAAGCGGATAGTCCTCGGCCAGCTCATCGACACGATTAATGGCAAGCCACATGGTGCAAAGGAAAAAAATCACAATCTTTGCAAACAACACCGACCATCCGATGGGATTGGCGTTAAGTGAGCCTGTTGCGCACATCGCCCCAACAAAGAGTTTGTGTATGTCGTCGGCCGTATATACAAACAGGAACAGGGACAGGATTTGAAACCCCATTACGTATTTCATAATCGTTGCAACCAGATATGTCTGCCGCTCAAGTATGAGCTGTTTTGCCGTGCTTTTTGTAATGTCCCATCCAATGATTATCCTTAACGCGATGGCAACGGAAAACAAAGTCATGATGAGGACAATCAACGAGCCTGCGACAAGGGCGAGGACTCCCGTGTGGAATATCACAACAGGGCGGCCTCTTTCACCGCTCCGTCGCGCATCTCAATTATGTTGTCTATATACGGTTTTTCGTAGATTAACGGGTCGTGCGTGGCTATGACGATGGTCTTTCCCTCTGTGTTTAGTGAGGTAACGATGTTCAGAAAGTCCTCGGAGAGTTTGGTGTCAAGGTGGGCGGTAGGCTCATCGGCGAGGATGACGGCGGGTTCGTTTATCATAGCACGGGCAATTGCAACGCGCTGCTGCTGCCCCCCTGATAGTTTTTCTACCCTCACCGCGCGTTTTGCTGTCAAGTCTAATTTATCAAGGATTTCCTCCATGCGCCGCTCCATCTGCCCCCCATCTATATCGGTAGGATACAGCGGCAGCATGACGTTTTCCATGACGGTCAAGCCCCTGATAAGATTAAAATGCTGGAAGATAAACCCAAAGGTCTTGCGGCGGACATCTGTGAGAAAACGCTCCGGTAGTTTTGCCACGTCCTTGCCCTCCACAAAAATCTTTCCCTCGGTTGGCCTTGACATGCAGCCGATAAGCCCAAGCAGGGTAGTCTTGCCTGAGCCGCTTGGGCCTTTCAATACAGTAATTTGTCCACGGGATATTTCTATGGACACAGCCGAAATCGCCTTTATCTCATCGGCAAGCCCCGCGTTAAACACCTTCGACACACCCTCAGTCCTTATAATGGCATCCATCCGTTATCGCATTACGGCGTCAGGGTCAGAGATAGCGGCCTTCCACGAAGGCACAACGGAAGCGGCAACGTACGGCACAACTGTTAAAAAAAACAAGACAAATATCTGATAAATATCTATGTACGGCATCGGCTGAAACCTTGGAAATAACACAGACCAGCCCTTTAGTACAGGGGCAAGGAACTGGGCGTTAAAATAAAATACGTGTACGTATGCCAGTATCAATCCGGTGAGAAATGATCCCGTGGCTACAACGGCACCCTCCCAGAACTTGAGTGTGAGCACGTCGGCGGTCTCCCAGCCTATGGCCTTGAGAATCCCTATCTCCCGCCTCTCCTGTGCGTTTATCCCTGTGGCCTTATCCCATACAAATATCATAAAGGCCGCTATTGCCCCGAAAAACATCGTCAGCACAATCCCACCGCGCCAGTTAAATATGTTGTCGTACGTGCGTATAAGCTCATTTTTTAGTATCGGCCTTGAGTTCGGGAAGGCTCGCCTGATTTTCCTTGCCACCATGGAGACCTCGGCGGGGTTGTTTACCTCTACGGTAATGTCTGTTGCCTTGTCAGCAGGCATGTTGAAAAACTTAATAAGGCTATCCTTTGTCATGACGACGAGGTCATTTGTCAGTATGGCGGAGTTAGCAGTGAAAATCCCGACTATTTTTAGGTTGACGCTCAGTTCAGCGCCGGTGATTAGAAAGAAATCGTCTTTTAGTCCCGCCTGTCTGAGGTCTGCCACCCCCCTGCCAACGGCGCATTCGGTGTCTGTCTGTGGCATACGCCCGTCTATAAGTTGTATATCCCGCATGTTTTCGTCAACGGCCATAAGGGTATAGTTGGCGCTCGTAAGCGAGTCATAGTAGTATCCCCAGTACCTGGGCGTTATCTGCCCCACACCGGCAATGCCCGAAAGGGTCTTGATATACTCTGTGGGAATGAGTTCGTGCCTGCCGCCTGACATATTCTGGAGAATTATCTCAGGGGAGTTATCAAGCAGTTTAAGCGTCTCGGTCTTATACGCGTGTGTGAGAAACAAGATAGAACTAAGCACGGCTATTAAGGCGCTAAAGACAACCGCGATAGAAAAATTCTTGAACTTCCTTCTCGCTAAAGTTGATAACGCATACTCGATGATTCGGCCATTGCCTTTCATCTGGTCACATGTCTTTGTGCGGGCGGCACGATAGAACCAGCCGGAAAATGGTCAACCGACGATGGGAAATCCTGAAATGGGGCAAAGAAATCAGCCTGTGAAGGGTGCCTCGTATATCTGGCCTCTGTCCAAAAGGCCACGTCGGTTAGTCTCATCACGCGCACCATCTTACGCTTTAACGCCATCTCCGGCTCTTTTACATTGACCCTGTTGAGTGAGCCTGTATACAGGGCAAGCAGCACCACCGCCTCTATGGCTATAAACCCGGCGAATAGTCTTGTCTTTGACATATTGATTAGTGTTTGTGTACAGCGTGCGACATGCCCGTTTCGCCTGATTGAAGGTCTGCGGCCTTTATCTCATCAAACTTAAAGGTCTTTTGTCCCTTGTGGTCAACCATAAAATTATTTGCCTTGTCAGGGGTTACGGGGACGAATTCCTTGCCCATAGGACCCATAACGTCGCTTCCTACCACATACAACGCAGTTTGCGCCTTCACCGGTTTGGCCGTATAGTATTCGGTAACGTATATATCTTCGATGTCGGCCTGAGTCTTGTTGGGGTTGTATTTTGGGATGTCGCAGTAGAACTTGAACATGTCCTTAGGGCCGTCAAAAAACGCGACCGTGCCGTCTTTAAAGATAATTTGAGCGAGCCATTTCGAATGCGGGCCAACCAGCATACCACAAACGGCGCACTTATCAGACGGGGATGGTTTATGAGGCTCGGCGGCATAAGCGGTAACTGATATGGCCAAAAGCAATAGGGCACAAATCAACGATTTTTTCGACATTGAAACCTCCGGCACTGCACATAAATAACCTTTTAATAAAGGATCCCTCACGGGCTATTATAATCAATTCCCCCGACATAAATAAACACGGCAACGGGGCAACAGCAAAAAGGATTAAAGACGAAGGGGGGTAACCCCCCTTCACCCGTATTTTCGCACACGCTTTATCAGTTGAATTCCATCTGCCGCTCGTTGGCGGCTTCCAAAACTCCGGCTAAAGGCTGCGTCTGTGTCAATTGTGTAAGCAGTGCTGCTTGCTAAAGTGCCGCGAACTGTTATAGCATAGACAATGTGGTGTAATACAATAAATATGGAAGGAGTCACATGGGATTAAAAATATATAACACTATGTCAGGCAAGAAAGAGGCATTCATCCCCGTGGAGGGCAACAGGGTAAGGATGTACGTATGTGGCGTAACTGTCTATGACCTATGCCATGTCGGGCACGCCAGAAGCGCTGTTGTCTTCGACGCTGTAAGCCGCTACCTTCGCTTCAGGGGCTACGACGTAACATTCGTCAAAAACTTCACCGACATAGACGACAAGATAATAAACAGGGCAAATGAAGAGGGTAAAACATGGGACGAAATCGCAGAGACCTATACGAATGAATACTATACGGATATGGAAAAGTTGGGTGTTGCAAAGCCTGACATAGAGCCTAAGGCAACCGGGCATATAGCCGGAATGCTCGACATAATCGGCAAGCTGATGGACAAGGGATATGCCTATGAAACCGACGACGGCGTGTATTATGAGGTAGGGAAGTTCGCCGACTACGGAATGCTCTCCAAACGTGACCTTTCCTCAATGGAGGCCGGGGCGCGTGTGGAGATAGACCTGAAAAAGAGAAACCACTTTGATTTTGCCCTGTGGAAGCGCTCCAAAGAGGGCGAACCGGCGTGGGACAGCCCGTGGGGCGCGGGCAGGCCGGGCTGGCACATCGAATGCAGCGCTATGTCGCTTAAACACCTCGGCGAGACGTTCGATATTCACGGCGGCGGCGCGGACTTAATCTTCCCGCACCATGAAAACGAAATCGCCCAGAGCTGCGCCGCCACAGGCAAGCCCTTCGCCAAGTACTGGGTTCATAACGGCTTCATCACAATAGACAAGGAAAAGATGTCCAAATCCCTTGGGAATTTCTTCACGATAAGGGATATACTGCAGGAATTCGACCCCGAGGTACTGAGGGTCTTTCTCCTCTGCACACACTACAAAAGCCCCATAGAGTTTTCGCGCGAAAGCCTGAGGCAGACGGAGCCATCAATGGACAGGGTTTACTCCACAGTGCTTAGGGTAGAGGATTATTTGAATACGTTTAAAGAGAAGGCGAAAAATTCAAAGGACGACGCCGACTTCAGCATTATTGCCGACTCTTTTAGAGATAAATTTGTTGAGGCCATGGACGATGATTTTAATACCGCCGCCGCCGTTGCCACAATCTTTGATATTGTCAGGGAGATAAACCGCTATCTTGATAAAAAACCGGCGTCGCCAGAGAGTAAGCTCTCAATTGAAAAGGCAGCCGCGGATATAAAAAAATGTGCCGGGGTGCTGAACATATTTGCTAAAACACCTCAGGAGTGGTACCAGTCTTTGCTTTGCGCGCATAAGGCCGATATAACAGAATCTGAAATTGAACAACTGATAATAAAGCGGCGTCAGTCCAGGCAGGACAAGAACTGGAAGCTGGCCGATGAAATCAGGGGCAGTCTTGACGCAAAAGGCATTATTCTTGAGGACAAGGAATACGGCACTATCTGGAAGGTAAAGGTATAATATGTGGGCATTGTAACCACGCAACGCCTCTATAATTCCTTTGGCCTTCACATGAGAGAGCTATTTGGCCAGAGTGTCTATAAGGTCAACGTAGACGCGGGGTTTACCTGCCCCAACAGGGACGGCACCGTCGGCGTCGGGGGGTGTGTTTATTGCAATAATGACAGCTTCCGCCCATCGTCGTGCAAGCCCGCCATAGGGGTAAGGCAGCAAGTGGAAAACGGCATATCATATCTATCGAAAAGGTATAAGGCCGATAAGTTTATCGCCTACTTCCAGCCATATACAAACACATACGCGCCGGTTGATGAGCTGAGGCGGATTTACTATGAGGCGCTCGCCCACCCAAACATAGTGGGCATAGCGGTGGGCACAAGGCCGGACGCCATAGACGAGGAGAAATTCGAGCTTCTTCAGACCATAGCGAAGGACTATTTTGTCCTCATAGAGTTTGGCCTTCAGTCTATATACGACAAAAGCCTCTCGTACATAAACAGGGGGCATGGCTATGCCTGTTTCCTCAATGCCCTTGACATGGCCTCAAACCATAGGTCATTACATATCGGGGCGCACATCATAGTCGGGTTTCCCACAGAGACAATTGATGAGATGCTCTCAATGGCCGAGGTGGTATCAGAACTTAGGTTAGGATTCCTAAAGATACATCAACTGCAGATAGTCAAGGGCACAGCGATGGCCGCGGAGTATGCAAGGAATCCATTTTTCGTATTTGATTACGAACAATATCTGGATTTCCTCGTAGAATTCGTACAAAGGCTATCGCCCGAAATTGTCCTGCAGAGGATGTTTGCCACCGCCCCTGACGATATCCTGATAGCCCCCGTTTGGAACAAGACCAGACAGCAGATACTAATAGATATAGAAAATAAGTTCAAGTCAACCGGCGCGTCTCAGGGGAAAAGGTACTCCGGCACAAGGCAATAGCCTTTGGGATGGCCTGTTGCGGCAATAATCATGCCTTGAGGAAAAAACCAATTTCCATCTCTTCGTATTCACCGAGGTCCTTAAACCTTAGTCCCATGGTAACGGTTGTCTTTGTTTCCTCTGTTATGCGGACGATTTCCCCATATACCTTGATTGGCTCTTCGCGCGGTGGTAAGACAAAGCTCAATGACATAACATTACCTATCTTTTCGTGGATGCTTTTTAGACACTTAAATCTCAGCCCGCCAATAGAGATATCTATGATATTTCCTTTTCTTGGCGGACGGTTGATACCTGTTATCTGGTAAGACGCCTCAATCTCAATATTTCTACGATAGGACTTCCGCTTATTCAAATTAATGACTATATGCTTTTTACACTTTGGGCAGGAGATAGCAAAGGCCTTCTCCGGCGGGTTTGCCTTTGTGATTTTGCCTTTGACGCCACAGTGTGGACACACAATGTGCATTTCAGTAGATGGATAGACAGTTATAGACTTGGAGTCAGAGTCTTTTTCCACAAAATCCACTCATAACCAGAAGATATATCATTGCCTCACCGATCTAAAAAATGAACGCATATTGTCCCCTATGTGTTTGCGGTATTTCCATGAATTGAATTTCTGCCGCTTCGTGAGACGCAGTGCCATGACCACTTTTGATTACGCCGACGGCACCTTCCGCAATAAGCCTTGATATGACTAAAGTCACGCTAAGTACCATAATTATATTATAAGGTATCGTAATACCCTATATCAAGGCCAAAATGGTGTCAGGGCAGCCGTATTTTTGATAACCTAATATGGGTTTGATAACCTATATGGGTAAGGGAGCCGCTATTTTACAAGGCCAAATAGTTTTGCAATGAGGTCGAGGGACTTGGGATTGGTTAAAAGTATGACGGAAATGATGACTATCAGGGATACTTTCATTCTCCAGTTCATGTCTGTAAATTTTTCGCTCATCTTGCCTTCAAGGGATGTAATTCTATCGTTAAGCCTGCCCTCAAGGGATGTAATCCGATCGTTAAGCCTGCCTTCAAGGGAGGAAATTCTCTCGCTAAGCCTGCCTTCAAGGGATGTAATTCTATCGTTAAGCCTGCCTTCCGACCTTGCTGAATCTTCTTTAGTTACCAGCTCTTTGGTTAACTCTTCTTTTATTTCTGCTTTCTTCTGAATAACAACGGTTTCTGCCCTTTTATCAATCGCGTCAAAAGAGGCCAATATTACTTTGCCGACCTCACGGGCGTCTTCTTTGCCAACCTTCTTTTCAAGCAGGTCGTATATTTCTATCGGCAACGTAGCAGGCATGATTTCATTATAAATTAACGGCACAAGGGAAATCAATTTCCAGCGATAGTACCGCCGTCAATGAGCGCCAGGACTGCATTTGTGTCAGACAGGTCATTAAGCACCGCGTCAGCTCCGGCATCAGCAAGCTCCGGCGATGTGTACGGCCCTGTGGCCACGGCTATTGTAAACGCCCCGTGTGCCTTGCCCACATCAACATCCTTTGGTGTGTCGCCTATGATGACGCATTGGCTGAACGAAAATCTTACGCCCGTATTCTTATAAAAATCTTCCACCGCTATGGGAAGCAGCCGGTTTCTGTCTTCATGGGCGTCTCCGAAGGCGCCTCCCTCGAAATGCTGCCAGAGGCCCACAGACAACAGTTTTATCTCTGCCCCCACCCTCAGGTTTCCCGTGAGAAGCCCTATACGGTTTTTGCCACGCAGCCCCTCTATCAGGGCGGCAATGCCGGGCTTGATATGTTTTTTATCGGTATTGATTTCTAACCGGAGGCGGCTAAGATACTGCTCCCTGATAGACGCTATGACGCCGTTTCCATCTGTGAGCTTGTGGTATTTCAGTCCCTCTTTAAATATTCGCAAGTCTGTCTTTCCATCAAATCTGATATTTTTAAAGGCGTCTTTTATGGAGAATAACTCGTAAAAGGCATCGGTTAGGCTCCTGCCACCCGCGCCTCCAGCATCCATCAATGTGCCATCTATGTCGAATAGGATGAGTTTGCCGCTGACCATTATTCTATTGGGCGGCAAGTTTTATTATCGCGTTGATAATCGCCGCCGCTATAGGGCTTCCACCCTTTCTCCCCAGGCATGTGATATAGGGATATGGCTGTTTTGCAAGGGCTGCCTTTGACTCCTCCGCCCTGACAAACCCCACCGGTACCCCTACAACAAGTCCGGGACTAACCTTGCCGTCCTCAATTAGTTCCATCAATCTGATAAGGGCGGTAGGGGCGTTGCCAATTGCCGCGATTCCCCATTTAGCCGCGTTTTCATTATTTAAGAAAGCCTTCTCCACCGCGCACTCGGCCCTCGTCATCGCCTTTTGCCCTGCGGCCATTTCTACATCCTCATCGGAGATATAACATACCACTGTGCCGCCAAACTGCGACAACGCCTTTTTATCTATGCCGGCTTCAACCATTCTCACATCTACAAAGATGTCCTTCCCTTCCCTGATTGCCGATATGCCGCTTCTTATAGCCCCAGCATGGAATTTCAGAATATCCTCAAACTCGAAATCTCCTGTGGCATGAATCACCCTTTTTACTACAGGAAGGCACTGCTCGTCGAAATGTCTCGTCATCCCGGCTTCAATAATCGAAAAGCTGTCTTTTTCTATTTTAGCGCCTTTGTCCATCATAGCGGCGCCACGCATATCAATGGAAAAATCTCGACACCTCGCTTATGAGCTGTGCAACGTCAAATTTTATGAGATACCCGTCAGCACCCACAATCTTTGATTTGTTCCTGTTCTCATCCCCGCTTAGAGAGGTATTTACAATCACTGGAAGACCCTGAAATCTGGGGTCGCTTTTTACGGCCTTAGTAAACGTCAGCCCGTCCATCTCAGGCATTTCAACGTCCGTGATGACCAGATTCAAGAAATTGGTTATCGGATTGTCGCCTATTTTATCAAGAAATTCATTTAATACCTTAAGTCCCTGCTTTCCATCGGCGGCTTCCATAATGGTGAGGCCGATGTTTTCAAGCGTGTCCTTCAGAATCCTCCGTGCCACCATAGAATCATCCACTATCAGGACATTGCCGGACAATTTCTTCTTCTGAAGCCCCTTGATGTCGTCAAGGTTAATCCCCGTCTTAGGAACCAGTGCGCCAATACTCTGGATAACGCTCTCAAGGTCGAGTATCAGGAGCAAGTCATCGTTCTCTTCTATCTTGGTTACGCCGGTTATCCTTCCTCCGTGTTTGGACTGCAAAAACGGCGGGGGTGGTTTTATCTGGGTCCATTTTATCCTTCGTATCCTTTCTACTTCATGAACTACTATGCCCACCGTTGTGCTGAGCATCTCCAGGACTATAACCTTTTGCCTTATGTCCTTAGATTCCGCTTGTTCGGGTACCACCAATTTCATCCACTTACCCAGGTCAATGATTGGAATGACCTCTCCACGCACCTCCGCCAGCGCCTCCGCGTAATCCGGCAAGTCGGGAACTGTCGTAAGTACTGGCATCGGTATGATTTCTCTGACCTTTGCCACATTGACTCCATAGCTGCGCGTCTCAGGCTTGCCGTCTTGCAAGAGGCAGTACATCTTAAACACCACAAGTTCCATCTCATTGGCGCCAACCTTAAGAACCTCCGGTAAAGCACCCGCGTTTTGAGTCATTTGACACCTCCCCTGTTAATCAGTATAGTATCTGTGTATCGGCACACCCATACATGATACCACAATATGTAACGAAGATTAAAGGGTCAGAAAAGATGGAAGTAATAGAAAAAGATGACAGCATATCTTTTCCACACACGGTAATACTAAAGGCCTCTGCCGGCTCCGGCAAGACTCACGCACTGACAAAGAGATTTGTCCAGTTCCTCCTGTCTGCCGCCGTGGCGCGTAACAGTATGAAAAACATCATGGCCGTAACATTCTCAAACAACGCGGCCAAAGAGATGAAAGAGCGCATACTACGGTGGCTTAAGGACATCTATTTTGGTGACAAATCCAAACGCTCTGAACTCCTCCAATGTCTCTCCATAGACGAAGACACACTCCTTGCCCGGACGGCCGCCCTTATTGATGAAATATTGGACAACTATACGGATTTTCAGGTCAAGACCATCGACAGCTTTATGGCGTCGGTCTTCAAGGCCTCAGTAATTGATTTGGGATATAATCAGGACTTCGAGATACAATTAAACGGCAGCCCCCTTATGGACTATGCCTTTGAGCTGTTTCTCAGAAGAGTGAGGGAAGGCTCCAACGAGGGCAAGATAGTGGAGGACGCCATAGCTATACTGCTTGAAAACCGGCAGACTGACAGCCCATTCCTCTGGGAGCCGTCCAGGCCGATTCTCGCAGAGATAAAAAAGATATATAAAAAACTGGCAGCCGCTGGAAAAAGGCCGCGCACCCTTCATCTCGAAAAAAAGATCAGCGACATAAAGAACTCCATCATGGAGGCTTGCGAGGCGTTGGAGGCCGCGATTGTCGGCTCTGAAAGCCAAAGACACGGCAACAGTTCCTATAAAAACATCCTCCTTGACGTAAGGGCGGGAAACTTTGCCGACATCCTGGGCAGAGGCGCCTCCAATCCACCCGTAAAAAAGCCAGGCGTCAAAGACAGGCATTCAGCCGCCCCCTATGCCCATATCTGCGACATGTGGACTGTCCTCACAGGGAAGATAAGCCAGTACGCTATCCTCTACGCGCACACATACTACGACCCTTATATCAGGGTCTATGAAGACTTCCACGACACTCTGGCAAAGGTAAAAAAACACTACGGCACCGTATTTATCGAAGACATCAACATGATGCTTGCCGGCTATCTTGAGCGTGAGATAGTCCCTGATGTGTATTTCAGGATAGGCGAAACGGTCTATCACTATCTCATAGACGAATATCAGGACACCTCGCCGATTCAGTGGAAAAACCTCTACCCGCTCATAGAGAATTCCATCTCTCAGGGCGGGAGCCTCTTTGCCGTTGGCGACACCAAGCAGGCGATTTACGGCTTTCGCGACGCCGACTACAGCATAATGAAGCGCTATGAACAACATAAGCCCTTTCCCGCCGCCGCACACTTTGTCAGGGAACTAGACACAAACTTCAGGAGCCTCCAGAGAATCCTTGATTTCAACGATGCCGTTTTTAAGCATACGCTGCCGCAAAACGACGATTTACGCGATGCCGCAAAAAGAAGCGGCCTCACCGATTTCACACAGAATGTCCGCCCCGGCAATGAAAACTCCGGTCATGTGGAAGTCACCGTGCTTCAGATACCAGACGCCGGAGACGATGCCCCGCCAGAACCTGAGAAGGTCAGGTTTACGGCGATTATCAAAGACCTGATAATGCGTGGATATAACCTCAGCGACATAGCCGTCATTACTAAAAAAAATGACGACGTCCTCAGGGCGGCCTCATGGCTCAATGAAATAACCATCGCCGAAAAAAATATCGTGGGCGTTCCCTTCATATCCTTCAGCAGCCTCGACGTAAGAAAGTCAAAGATTACCGGAGAGCTTATCTCGTTATTAAATTTTCTGGATTCCCCGATTGATGACCTGTCTTTTATCACATTTTGCACGGGTGAAATCTTTGCCGCCATTATTGACAGAGACAAACAAGAGACAAGCACGGGGGAGATAAACGAGTTTTTCCTCCAAAAAAGGTCTAACACCCCCCTGTACAAGGCCTTTCAATCTCAATTTCCCACCCTATGGGACAAATATTTCGACGCTCTTTTCAAGGCCGCGGGGTTTTTTCCCCTTTATGACCTCGTCAGCGAAATTTACAGGGTCTTTAAGGTATTTGAGACCGTCGCCGAGAAAGAGGCCGTGCTTGCCAGAGTCCTTGAGGCCATAAAGGAGTTTGAAGACAAGGGCAGCAACAATTTAAGGGATTTCCTTACTATGGCTCTTGACGAGGACACTGCCGCCAACGGGACAGACGCGACATGGACAATAGACGTGCCGACCACTACCGACGCCGTGCGCGTTATGACCGTGCATAAGGCCAAGGGGCTTGGCTTTCCGGTAGTCATAGTCCTGCTCTATGATGAGAGGGCCAAAGGGCCGGAGTTCATAACGTATGAGACCAAAGAGGGCATTAATCTCCTGAAATTAAACGAAAAGATACTTAAATCTATCTCCATAACAGACACGGACACATACAGGCTTCTCTATGATGAACAACGGTCTAAAGATGTTGTAAACCACCTCAACACCATCTATGTCGCCTTGACGAGGGCCATATCGGAACTCTATGTGATTGCCGTTGAGGGCAAGTCTGGCAAACAGACATCGGGGCTTTTTCGGGAAATATCAGCGCCCCTGGACGAGAAATCCTCGTCCATAATTCCCGCAACCCGCCACAGCGCCGTTGAGCAATTTTTTGTTCACCACCAGGCAACAAGCCCTGTCAGCTCTGTTTATACCGAACAGTCACTCAATGTTTTAGAAAAAAAACGGGGCGATTTCATTCACCGCGTCCTGTCATTTATTGATTACATTGAGGGCGGCTTAGAAGGCACTATTGATAGGACAGTTGCCATTGCAAACAGCGCATCCGCATTTAAATTTCCATCGGGCGATATAAAAAACACACTGGTGAGATTTCTAAGCAGCCCTTTTATTGTCCCATATTTCACTAACAGGCCGGGGATGGCTGTAAAAAAAGAGCAGACATTTTCAAACTCAGAGGGTGCGCTGTTAATTATGGACAGGGTAGTGATAGAGCAGGGGGTTGTGACGGTCATAGATTTTAAAACCGGCTCAAAAAAGAGCGAGACCTATATTTATCAATTAAGAGGCTATATCAATCTGCTGAAAGAACTCTACCCCGGACGTCGCGTGGAGGGTTTAATCGCATATGTTGATTTGATAGAAGGGGTGGCGGTTCAATGAACTATCGCTGGATTGCGCCTCATAGTGGGCTTATAGATGAGGTGCTCGCCAACCTGACAGGGAAGGGCGGGGATTATTCAGGCAATATCGTGGTGTTTCCCGGCAAGAGGCCGTCTCATTTTCTTAGAAAGGCCATTGGAAAGCGGCGGGAGAGCGCGTTTATCCCCCCCCTTGTCGCTGTCTATGGACGAGTTCATAGACTTTCTCTACGAGACAAAGCTGGGGATTTTTGACCGGAAGACAGAGACAATAGACGCCGCCGCGATTCTTTATAATATTCACAGGAAGAGCCCCCTTGGCGGTGAGGGATTTTTTATAACCGCCGATAGCTTTTTCCCCCTGGGGCTGAAACTCTACCGCGATTTCGAGGAGTTCTGCATAGAGAAAATCCCCTATCAAAAGATACGCGAGATTGAGCTTATAGCGGACGAAAAAATCCCCTCGGAAACCCTTAAAAACCTCCAGTCGCTGTCATTGTTTTACAGAGAGTTTTATGAAGTCCTCGCGAAGTTGAATTTCTCGACCCGCTCAACGCGATACCGCACTGTTGCTGATAGAGTTGGCGATATAGACCTGAGCGCCTTTGATAAGATAATAATTTCAGGATTTTTCGCCCTCACGAAATCAGAAAAAGATTTGTTTAAGGCACTGTCAGAAAAGACTAACGCCATGTTTATATTCCAGAGGGCAGACGGCGTCGCCCAAGCCCTTGCAGCCATCGGCATAGCCGAAGACGGCCCTGGCCCTGAGTCGCAACCTGACAATGCCGCGCCACCAGTAATAACAATCTACAAGAGCACCGACACGCACGGGCAGGTGTTTGCCCTCAGCCGTCTGCTCAATGATAATCCGGGACACAGGGATTCAAACACCGTGGTTGCCCTGCCTGCCTCTGAGACCGTATTTCCCGTCCTTCACCACGGCATTTCAATGCTTGAGGCAAACGCGTATAACGTATCCCTTGGTTACCCGCTTCTTCGCACACCCGTGTTTGGTTTTTTTGAGAATCTCATTGAACTCATCCTGTCAATTGATGGAGACCGGCTCTACGTGCCTGGCTATATAAGGTTCATCCTCCATCCATACACAAAAAATATCTATCTCAACGGCAGGGCGGACGCCACCAGGATAATGTTTCACACGCTGGAGGAGACCCTTAAGGGCAACTCGACAAAGACTTTTCTCACGCTGCAAGAGATAGAGGAAGACGCGGAATTCCTTGACTCCGTAACACAACAGACAAGCCGCGCCGGTATCGCGGCAGGCAAAAGCGAGATAAAGGCTCACCTCAGGGCAATCCACGACAACACGATAAGACAGTACCTGTCATTTAAAAACACGGGGGACTTCGCCCTAAAGACCATAGCGCTAATAACATACATCTATGAGCAGAGTACGGCGCGTCTGCACCCGTTTTTCTTTCCATTTTCAGAGGCGTTTACGCTGGCCGCGTACTCTATTTTCAATTCAATGATGCGCGATATAGTGTTTTCTGACACGGCCGGGTATTTTAATTTGTTTAAGCGCTACGTGGCCACATGTTATTGTCCATTTGAGGGGATGCCGCTTAGGGGGGTGCAGATACTGGGGTTTCTGGAGACGCGCAATATCAGATTTGACAATGTCTATATCATGGACGTAAACGAGGACGCACTGCCAGCTTTGTCGAAAGAGGACTCGCTCCTGCCCTTTAAGGCACGCCAGATACTTGGGCTTCCCACACACATTGACAGAGAACGCCTGTCTGCCAGCTATTTTGAGACCCTGATAGCCGGGGCAAAAGAGGTACATATATTCTTTGTCGAAAACAACAAGAAAGAGAAGAGCCGGTTCATAGAGAAACTCCTGTGGGAAAAGCAAAAAAAAGACCACACTTTAAGCGATCCAACTATCCCTATCCAGTACAATGTTGACCTGAAAAATACCCCGCCCTCTGCCATTGTCAAGACGCCATATCTACTTGGCGTGTTAAAAAACGAGCTTACTTATAGCGCCTCGTCACTCAATGCCTATTTAAAATGCCCGCTGATGTTTTATTACCAGTATGTCCTAAGGCTTGAGAAAAGGGAGCAGCTCTCTGGCTCTCTGCTAAAAAAGGATATAGGCACTTTTATACACGAGGTATTGTACGAATATTTTAAGGCGCGGGTTGGCGTTGCCCTAACTGAAACTGATATAGATGAGGGCCGCATGTCAGAAATCGTTGACGCCAAATTTGATTTCCTCTACGGGAAAGACACTGTGGGTGCGGTATATCTGTTAAAGAAACAACTCAAACGGCGGATGTCTGATTATCTGAGGAAATACGCCCTACCGCTCATAAAAAAATCAGAAATAAAGATACTGTCACTTGAGGAAAAAATAGAGCGCACCCACAGGGGCTACAAACTCACAGGGCGGCTTGATAAGGTAGAGCTGCGGGATGGGAATAAAATCTTTATAGCCGACTATAAGACAACGGCAGACAGACGCTCACTTGAGATAAACCATGACCGCCTTAATGCCGCAGACAGAGACACATGGCACTCGGCAGTGGGAACGATTCAAATGCCATTTTACCTGCTGCTGTACGCGATTAAAACGGACGGCAGCCCCGAAGACCTCAACGGCGTATTCATCCAGCTTGGGCGAACCTACATGGACGAAGACATTGAGATACCACTATTTAAAGGAGAGGGCCAGCGATTTGAGCCGCTTTTGGACGTGATTAACGGCACCCTTGACGAAATCCATGATTTAAACACACCGTTTAATCCTACCGCGAATTCAAAAGATGTCTGTCCGCAGTGTCAGTATAGGTATATGTGCGGGACGTGATATATAAATTCGGTTCAGTGCCATCAAGTAGTGGGACGGCTACCTTAATCTCGTTAGTTCTTTTTATCTCGTCGCCGGGATTTGCTGTACGACATGCTGTACGAATCCCATTGACATTGCTGGCATAAAAATATACTATAGGTGAGCGATGTCTAAACTTTTGATAGCGGCTTTTGGCGACAGCCTTACCGTCGGGTTTCAGTCTCCTACGCGGGAAGAGCCGTGGTACCGTGAGACGCCCTATACTGATTTCCTCATGGAGAAAATGGGCGGCGGGGCTGATTTTGTCGTCAAGGGGATTAGCGGCGAACTGACCGAGGACATGTTACGGCGTTATGACAAAGACGTGCTGTCTCTTAACCCTGACTATGTTATTATACTTGGCGGCACTAATGACTTGGGATGGTCGGTGGAGTTAAGCGCCATAATGTCTAACCTGTACTATATGTATAGAACCGCCCTTGACGCGGGGATTATTCCTGTGGCCGTTAGCGTGCCTTCTCTGAGGGGATATGACCCTCTGATAGCGCCGCGGGTTGAACTCAACAATATGATCAGAGAAAACGCGAAGGGCCTTAACATCCCGTTTGCGGATTACTTTACCGCCTCGTGCGAAACTCCGGTTCAACGCCTTGCCATTGAATACTCTAACGACGGCCTTCATCTTTCCACGAAGGGCTATGAACTGCTGGCGGATGTAATATACAAGAACGTTTTCTCAAAAATAATCTTTGAGGAGGTATAAGACAATGATGAGAACATCAAATCCGGCGTTAAGGGCAAAGGCCCTGAGAAGGCCGATGGCAGGTTATGGAGCCGAAGGGGCAATGACAGTAAGCGGGGCGGTCAATAAAACGGCGTTTCTGCTGATTCTCCTCCTGTTCAGCGCATCATGGGTATGGCGGACATATTTCGACGAGGGACTAGTGGCCGTCACCCCGTTTATGACTATCGGCCTCGTCGGCGGGTTAATCACCGCGCTCGCCACGATATTTGTAAACAAATGGTCGCCGTTGACAGCACCGGTATACGCGGTGTTTGAGGGACTTTTCCTAGGGGGCATAACGGCGGTTTTCGAGAAGAAATATCCGGGACTTGCCTTTCAGGCCGTAGCCCTTACGTTCGGCACGCTGTTCATGCTGTTAGCGGCATATAAGGCTGGTATCGTGCGTGCAACTCAGAAATTCAAGGCCGGCGTGGTGGCAGCCACAGGTGGCATATTTATCGTCTATCTCGCGTCCTTCGTATTGGGGCTGTTCGGCGTTCAAATCCCGCACATTTATGGAAGCGGCGTAATAGGTATTGGATTCAGTGTGGTGGTAGTGGTAATAGCGGCTATGAATCTGGTGCTGGATTTTGACTTTATTGAGGGAGCGGCACGGGAAAACGCCCCGAAATATTTTGAATGGTACGGCGGATTTGCCATAATGGTTACGCTTGTTTGGCTCTACATTGAGATACTGAACCTGCTTGCGAAACTCAGGGACAGATAAACACTCACGGGCTGCCCGCGAAAAAACAGTGTCGCGCGCAGCCCGATAAGTTATTTTTAGTCGGCCTTATACACTTCGCCCGCTTTAATCAGTGTGCCGTTTGGCATCAGCCAATCTGCCACAAGAGTCGCTCTCTTAGGCTCTCCGTTTTCAAATTGCTCGAATTCCGTACCGGCCTTGGCTGTAATCCCATCTCGCCCGTAAAAATCCCGGGCGGGCACCGCTTTTTTCAACAACCGGTTAGGGTGTATCTCGTGAACCGTGCCGGCCTTAATAACAAATCCATTTGGCAGCTCGAAATCTTTGGCAAGAACAGCTTTTTTTGTCTTTCCATTTTCATAGAACTCTATCTCTTCTCCAGCCTTTATAAGCGGACCGTTTGGGATTTGCCAGTCAACCGCTAACGTCGCGCGTTTGGACTTACCGCTTTCGTACTGCTCATACTCGGTGTCTTTTTTTATCACAAAACCATCTGGAGCAGTCTTATCACTGCTGAACTTTGTTATTCGAGGATTTCCGTTTTTGTAAGCCTCAACTACAGCTTGGTCCTGAGCACTGGCAATTCCGCAAAGGAACCCAACGATTACAATAATCGCCGCCGACAACACACTTGTTGATTTTCTCATCAATACCCCTTTCGTACACACGTTACTGGTTATTTAATAATACCTTCTTAAGGCAGCCTCAGGTGAGACGACACATTCTACCACAATCAATAAAAAAATAAACAGGTAGGTGTCAGGTACTGACATGTGACATAGTATCGCATCGTTTTGGGACAGTTTACCACGGTTGCCCGAATATTTCCTTAACATTAAATTGAAGCCCTTCTATGACTTTAGACGTAACCATGCCCTCAAGCTCGGCAATACAGTGTTTCTTATACCTTTCATTTTCGATTGTTAACACCTCAACCGTTTGCAACTCAGGTATGACAACCCAATACTCCGGCACCTTGTATTTCTCATAGACAGCCCTCTTCACTTGGGTATCTTTCTCGAAACTACCTGGAGATATAATCTCACAAACCATATCCGGTACGCCTCTTATCCAATCCTGAAAAATTTCCATGTTTTCTTTCCTGATAAACAATATATCTGGTTGAAGCCTGTTCATCCCTTCCTCAAATATTACGTCAAGGGGTGAAAATAACAACTTCCCCAAATGATTTTTCTTAATATGCTGACGCATAATATCAAACAAGTTGGCTGCTATGTCCTGATGCCTTCCAAATGGACTGGGCCCCATGATTTCCTCTCCATTGATTATCTCAGTTAAGTCTAAATCCCTCACTAACGCTTCCATAGTGTACAGTATAACATATTTTCATGCAAATTGAACTCTGGTTGGGCTTAAATGACAGGGCAAACGCATTTGAAAAATAAAGCTGAAGATACCTATGCAATCATTCCGGCTTTGTTCCTTTCCATCATTCCGGTGCTGTTGCTGTCATTCCGGCTTGTCCGGAATCTTCCCTATTAGTGGGAGTTTCATAATGATTGTACATATTCTGAGGCATAAGGACAGATTCCGGACAAGCCGGAATGACAAAAATAAGGGAGGCAATTTCTAATGCGTTTGCCCTGGCTTAAATGATAGCCCCGCGGCAAGCTATATTATGTTGTGGTATTTGCCGCCGATGTCTTTGAAAGTTATCGTAACTGTTGTTCCGTTAGCGGAGTTTATCCTCGTTGTGCCTTTTAATTTACTTTGTACAAGGTCTTTTACGACTTGAAGACCGTGGTATGCGCCCCCCTTGTCAGAGGTGCCTTCGGCGAAGCCCGTGCCGTTGTCACTGACGATTAGTACGAGTTCACCATTTTCAGTCTGGTTAAAGGTTACTGTGATTATACCCTGTATGTCTTTTGCAAAGGCATGTCGTATAGAGTTTGAGACTAATTCGTTCAGAATAAGGCCACATGTAATCATGATGTTGATGCCAAGCGAGTTCATGTTTGAGACTATTGCCAGAGAGGGTACGGGCCTAGCCCCATAGGCCGAAACGAGTTCACTGAACAGGACATTTATAAAATCTTCGATATTTACCGACGAGAAGTCAATGCTCTCGCAGAGCTT
>JADFYL010000112.1 GCA_015233045.1 Nitrospirota bacterium
TTAAAGTGTTGTGCTGGGGTGTGCCACGAACGTTTGTCAGAAAGACAAACGGAGCCTCGTGTTTAAGATGAGGGAAGACCCCTCGCAATCGGCTTTCAGGAGTAGGTTTCAAACCACCCACTGCTGCTACGCTTAAGAGGCGTGGTGGTGAGCGAGTTGGGAAAAGGTGCAGCAAGACTGCCTGACCTGTCTTACAGCTCAGGCAGGAGTTTTATACAGACTGTACGATTAAGTGTAGTTCAGTACACACACTACTGACCAAAAAAGAACCTTACAACGATCCAAATATAGACTACGAAGCGTTGATGGCAAAACGAAATGCTCCACGCTGGATACGAATGTTAACTAAACTTGGATATGTAAGGAAAAAAGCGTAGAATCATCATCAAAAAAACTGTCAAAAGACGGTAAGGGGAGTTGTGTGTCTTAGCTCCGTATGATTTTCACGGTAAAGGGAAGATTCCGGACAAGCCGGAATGACGGAAAGGGACAAAGCCAGAGTGATTGCATAGGTATCTTTTGCTTTATTTTCCAAATGCGTTTGCCCTGTACTCACATGGCTCTGTGTTGCTGAACTTACCGTGCTTGCAAATCGGAAGCAGCAGCGGCAGCAGATAGTAGCTGAACTCCATCGTATAACTGTATCTTGGATTGGGAAACGCGGCCACCGCAACCCCAATAGCGTGCAGCATGGTGGCGCTTCCTATCGTAAAAAGTATAAAACTCCCCATGTTTTTCCACCCCGAACGAATCAGGCTGAGGGTGCTGAAAGCATAGGCTATGGCAAAGGCCGCCACCCAGAGCAAACTCCTGAATACCGCGCGATGAGCTTTTGTGTAAATAAGGTAATGAAACCACTGTAGCGGTGTCTGGACGTATTCACCCGCGTCGGCCACCCGGTTGCCTCCAAAGTTGCCCGTCTCCACTGTAAAATAAGGCAGCGGGTGCGGGTTTAAATATCTCGCCATGGCGTCGGTGTTTGCTTTGATGTATAAAGACGAATAGCTGCCGTTTATGTTGTTGTAAATATCGTAGTCGCCACGGCTGTTATCAAAATAAATCAACAAAGATATAAATGTCTTCTTTACAAACTGAAGGGGATGTTTCCTTATGGCGTCAAAGAGCAGGGTTGTTAAGGCTTGTCTTATTTCATTTGCGGGCGGGTTTCCGAGCGCCTCTGAAATCGGCCCTATTATGCCGCCGTCCCCACCACCACGGCTGTGAATGTTGCTTAGTGTCTCGCCGTATTTTCTTATGTCCCATGTGGAGTTCAGGAATGCCCTTTCCTCCACGGATGCCGCGCCCCGAATCTTTGCCACTGCCACGTTAAGTCTTTTGGGGTATTTGTTTTCATTTCCTTCTAAGAATATCGCGTTTGATACCGTTGCCGCCACCCCGTAGTTATCCAGCGTAAATGAGTTATATTTTACGTAATTATAACCGCCAAGCAGAAGCAGCATAGAAAGAAAGGGTAGGGCAAATGACGCTATTAAACCCCTTGGGTTGCGCCCATTTATCCAGATATATACGATAATCAATACAAAACCCCCCACAACGAACAACCCCGCCGGCCTGATATAAACAGTAAACGCAAACGCAGCCCCCGCAAGGGTAAAAAACACGCCGTGCCAGCGTCTTAACGCAATCACCATAAACGCAAACGCACACACAATAACACTCACATACAGGCTCTCCGAAAGAAGCGAAATGTCCCCGGCCATCTGCACGTGGCTCGTAATAAATCCAGCCATTGCAAAGGCCGCAAGCGGGGCCATATACCGGTACGAAATAAATATCCCATAGACAAACGCCAATGCCGAGACGAGCGATAACAGGTTTTGTACCACAATGACAGAGAAGATGTTCTTCGAGAATAAAAACACAGCGGCAATAAACATCGGATAGCCGGGCGTCCTCAGAGACAGATCAGGCCACTGGCCGGACAACATCTCAATGGCGACATTGAAGTATCCATAAGAATCTGGCCGTATCAATACCACAGGATAATAAAGAAAATACGGCAGCCGCGTTATCAAATACGGCACCACAATTATAACAACTGACACAGCGGCAATAGTAAAATCCACCGCCTTTTTATGCCTTGCCCCAAAAGACTTAAGCATGTTTATCAGGTGTAAATCCCCGCCATAGCCCCATGTGGCCACGGCTGTTATCGCCGACGATAGGACGGCAAGAAAAAAGAGCAGGTGAACCTTGGTGTGATTTACAGGGGCGGCACAGAGCAATTCGTACTTTCTGCCGTTTTGGGCGGGGTCAGAGTTGTCGGAGGTAGAAAACAGGAGTTCATCGTTAGAGAGACAGTACCTGCCCTCTCCAATATACGCCACGGCGTCAGAGGCGGCATTGGCGCGCCTAAGCGGCGTGCCGTTTTCCAGTAGTACGGCCCTTGAGGGCGGTGTGAAGGCGTTATGGGCAAATCTGGCAAACCACGCGTTACCGGTTTCATGCCTGAAGTGCTCAACAGGGATTGTATCCCAACTGATTATGAGGATTTCCTGCTCGTGAAGGAAGATTAATAAAGATAATATCCAAAACACGGCGCCTAAGACAGCAAACGCCGTAATTATGGGTAGTCTGCCCGCTACTGTGTCTGGCGTAATCTTATTCATCTTGCGGCTTTAGAAAAATTCACAGCAGCCTCTCCAATAATGATTACGCGCCTTTGTTATGAACACAGACCCTGTTTCTGCCTTCATGTTTGGCCTTATAAAGGGCAGTATCCGCGTGTTTTTGGCATGGCCAGAACTTGTCAGAGTCCTTTGGAAACTCACTGACTCCAATACTGACGGTTATTTTCAGGACAACCGTCGGGGTTTCAATGGATTCGTTCTCAATATTACTACGTATCTTCTGTGCTACTTCAACGGATTTGTCTTCTGTGGCATCTACAAGGAGGACTAATATCTCCTCGCCGCCGTAACGAATGACTATATCTGATTCCCTTACCGACGCCTTGATAACTGAGGCCGCCTGTTTTAGCACCGTGTCTCCAACGCCGTGGCCATGGGTATCGTTTACCTGTTTAAAGTGGTCTATGTCTATCATAAGAATTCCGATGAGAGTTCCTCTCCTTGCAGCGGCGCCACAGAGGCCGCTATTTATCTCATCAAGGTAGCGGCGGTTATATAATCCCGTGAGCTGGTCAACGAGGGACTGTGCCTTCAGAAGTTCCATAAAGGTCTTCCCTTCAAGCACCGGTTCACACTCCTTAAGATGGGCCTTTATATAAGGAATGACAGAGGCGGTAGGGTTCTCACAGTCTTTACAGGAAATTATTTGCACTACATCTCCTGTATGTCCTCCAATATTAATAGGAATGCAGTAGTAGTGGAATTTGACAGTTTGACCTTCTTCTACCTGCATAAAATTCGGACATATCTGAGAAAATTCCCGTGAATCCACGATAGCCCCCGTGCGCACCGCCCTGCACTGGACGGGTTCAGTGAAAATCACTTCATTGCACCACGAAACTGTGTCTTTGTTTATTTGTCCCAAACTGGGGCAGATTTCATTGTCAGCCTTTGAAACCACTTTCTTAAGCTTAGTCTTATCTAAGCTCACTTCATAGACAGAGAAGTTTGCTATACCCATTTTCATGAGCATATCTCCGATTCTCAAAAATACATCACTCTTTATCGCGTCTTTTTCTATGGTTCTCTTAAAGTTGTATATTTTTACAAGCATTTCAACGGTCTTGGTTGTGTCTTTGAGGGCGTTGGCGGTCTTTTCAGTCTGGTATCCTATCAGCAGAGATACCTTGTTATCTATGGAGGAGAGTGTTGCGGAGAGATTGTCTGTCATCGTATTAAACCCCCTTGCCACATCACCGGCCTCATCAGAAAGGGCAACATCAACCCTATGGCTGGAAAAATCCCCGATAGAGGCGTGTTCAAATCCAAGCCTTAGTTTATGGAAAAGCTCCGTGTATGGTTTAAAAAATACATAGATTATGTAGAGTGTGCCGATTGAAAAGAGCATTGATACCACCACCATGTAAGACACAATAGATAAGCCCGTGCGCCTCTGTTGTGTAATGTCAACGACAAGGCTCACCGCCCCAAGCACCTCACCTTCCGCCGCCTTGTGGCATTGGAGACAATTGACCCGCCCATTGGAAGCCTTATAGGGGATTACTATGGCGTATTCGACATTGAAGACACCCTCGCTCACCGCGGATTCGATATTGCCTGATTTAAGGACTTCCTCTTCAAGAAATGTGGGCGGTTTATCATCACGATTGCTTTGTCCGAATTGTTGTATTACGGCCTTACCCCTGAGAATTTTTATCTCTTTAAGACCGCTGGTATGTTTTATCCTGTCCAGAAAAATGTCCCTTTTGTCATATACGCCAAGCATCATAAACGACGTAATGGTGTCCCTGATAAGCTCGGCTGCCGACAGCGCCCGTTCTTTTGATGTGTTCATGCTGAAGTTCCTGAAGCTGATAAACACTATGGCCTGTATGACTATCGACAGGACGACAAAGGATAGGATTATCCTTATCAACAGTTTTGTCTTTATGGATTTGATTTGTTTCAAGGTGTCCCCTCCGCCATTTCGGCCTGGCCGGGCCAGCGCCTGAAGAGGTTATGTTCGATGCCAAGCTGGTCGAGGAGCTTTCCAACGATGAAATCCACGGTGTCAGCAAGTGTCTCCGGTTTGTGATAGAATGCCGGTACTGGTGGGGCGACAACTACGCCCAAACGGGCAAGCTTGAGCATGTTCTCCAGATGTATCGCGCTAAAAGGCATCTCGCGCGGGCAGATTATCAATTTTCTTCCTTCTTTTATCGTAACATCAGCCGCCCTTGCCGTGAGGTTAGAGGCGTAGCCGTTGGCTATGGCAGACAGTGTTTTCATTGAGCAGGGGACTACCACCATCCCATTCGTTATGAACGAGCCGCTTGCGATGGCACTGTGCAGGTCGTCTTCGTTGTGGTAAAAAAGCCTGTTGCTCTTAAAATAATCCCTGAGAGCAGGAATGGGATGAGTGCCCCATGTGTGGCCGGTTTCATGGGCGATGACAGAGAAGGCCGACTTCGATATAACCAGGTGTACCTCCGATGTCTTTAAGAGCTCTGTGACCAGCCTGATACCTATGATGGCACCGCTGGCACCTGTGATAGCGGCTGCGAATCTCGTCACTATTGGCCCGCGGCGTTGTGGTTACTTTGCGTACATGAAGACGTATTCGTCTGGTTTTGCAAGACCGAGGCCCTCTCTTGCCTGCTTTTCTATCTGAAATGGGTCTGTCTTTATCTCCACTATCTCTTCTTTTAGCGCGGCGATCTCTTTTTCTATTTTGGCTATGCTCTGCTCATGCAGTTTCTCTTCTTTTTTTAAGTTCACATATTTAATAAAGCCAGCCTCATCGAAGATTAAGTTCAAGCCGATTATTGTCAGGACAATGGCAAACATGATTAGCGTTATACGCACCCTGCGCTTACGCTCGGAGACTATCTGTCCGCGAAGGCTCTTCCTCTGCCCCCGCGCTGACTTGCGCGCTGTATCCTGTCTTTCCGTCTCTTTCTCAGTTGGCATAGTTGCTTTATATATCACGCGGCGGGGGGAAAAAACATATGCGCCCACCCCGCCCACCGCGCGAAACATTATCTCCTACTTGTTTAGATTGTAGTACGTGTCTGCGCCTTTATACACGGCGATACTGCCAAGCTCCTCCTCGATTCTCAGGAGGCGGTTGTACTTGGCGATACGGTCGCTTCTGGATGTCGAGCCCGTTTTTATCTGTCCGGCATTGAGCGCAACGGCTATATCAGCTATTGTGGTGTCCTCAGTCTCACCGGAACGGTGTGAGATAACGGCGGTGTACATTGCCCGCTTTGCCATATCCACCGCGTCCAGCGTCTCGGTCAGCGTACCAATCTGGTTTACCTTAACAAGTATCGAATTGGCAACACCCTTTTTAATACCCTCTTTGAGGATTGCGGGGTTGGTTACAAACAGGTCGTCTCCGACCAGCTGAACCTTCGTCTTTAATTTGTCGGTAAGGAGTTTCCAGCCATCCCAGTCGTTTTCGCTCATGCCGTCTTCGATTGAGATTATTGGATACTTGTCCACGAGATAGGCGTAGTAGTCGGTGAGTTCCGCGGGGGTGTATTTCTTTCCCTCGCCGGCGAAGTCATATTTGCCGTCTTTGAACAGCTCGCTTGAGGCTACGTCAAGGGCGATGAGCATATCCTTTCCCGCCTTGTAGCCAGCCACCCCTATGGCCTCCACTATCTCTACGATAGCGTCTTCGTTTGAGTTCAGATTAGGGGCGAAGCCTCCCTCGTCTCCTACGGCTGTGGAGAGGCCTTTTTTCTGCAGGATTTTCTTCAGATTATGAAACACCTCAGCCGACATTCTAAGCGCGTCAGCAAAGGTAGTAGCCCCCACGGGCATTATCATAAACTCCTGAACATCTACGTTGTTATCGGCATGTGCGCCGCCGTTGATGATGTTGAGCATCGGCACGGGGAGTTCCTTTGCGTTTACGCCGCCGATGTATTTATAAAGGGGCAAATCGGCCTCTTCAGCCGCGGCCCTGGCTACCGCCATGGATACGCCTAATATTGCGTTGGCGCCAAGCCTTGACTTGTTGTGCGTGCCGTCGAGGTCTATCATTATCTTATCAATATCTGCCTGATGGGTAGCCTCAAGGCCAAGCACCTTTTTTGCTATCTCGGTGTTTACGTTTTTTACCGCCTTTAGTACGCCCTTGCCGAGGTATTTTTTCTTATCGCCGTCTCTTAGCTCTACGGCCTCTCTCTCTCCGGTTGAGGCGCCGCTAGGAACCGCCGCCCTTCCCATGTAACCGCTCTCAAGCACTACGTCAACCTCTACGGTGGGATTGCCCCTTGAGTCCATTATTTGCCTTGCGTGAACTTTTACTATTTCCGACATCTGTGTCCTCCTGTGTGTGCTGTAATAGATTATAGTTCTAACTTTTTTATAACTTCCGGCTCAATGGCCGGTATATTATCTCTATGGTTTGGGTACGTGAATCGCGCGCCCCATGACATCCTCCGCCGCCTCCATCAATCCCTCGGCAAGGGTAGGGTGGGCGTGAACCGTATCGGCCAGTGCCTCTGCCGTCATTCCAGCCTTCATTGCCACTGCCGCCTCGTGAATTATGTCCGCGGCATTGTGTCCGATAATGTGAACCCCAAGCAGCTTATTCGTTTCTGTGTCGGCGATTACCTTAAACATCCCCGATATTTCGCCCATGGCGTGTGCCTTGCCCAAGGCGCGGTACTGAAACCGCCCAATCTTGTACTTGAGTCCACGCTCCTGCGCCTGATGCTCCCTCAATCCCACCGAGGCTATCTCAGGGTGTGTGAAAATCCCCACCGGTATGACATTATAGTCCATCTTCTCCTTATGCCCCATGATGTTGGCCGCCGCGCAAGTGCCTTGTTTAGACGCCACATACGCCAGCAGTAGCCCGCCGGTTACGTCTCCAATTGCATAGACGTCCTTGTTTGAGGTCTCCATGAACTCGTTCACTACAATCGCACCGCGCTTGTCCAGTTCCACGCCGACATGCTCAAGGCCTATCCCTGAAGTATTAAACGTCCTGCTGCCTATCGTTACGAGGATTTTTGAAGCGAATAGCTCCTTGCCGTCAGACAGATACGCCTTAGCGCCTGACGCGTCTGTTGTTACCCTTTCCGCCTTTACGCCGGCGTGCAGTTTTATTTTCTTTTTCTTTAGTTCCCTTTCCAGCACCTGTGAAATCTCTGTGTCTTCTATGCTCAACGCCCTTGGCATAAGCTCGACCATGGAAACATCAGTTCCGAACTCCCGATATATGCAGGCGAACTCACATCCCATCACGCCCGCGCCGAGTATCAGCA
>JADFYL010000113.1 GCA_015233045.1 Nitrospirota bacterium
TTTTAAGTGACCACCTCAGACAGCAAAAACATCAGCCATCTACGCCTGTATATACTACTCCACGCTTGCTGTTGCACATATCCTGAAGCTATTATAGTAAAATAATCTATAACGACGATGAGATTTCACGTACCATTAAATCGAAGGTTTGCAGTTATTGCGATATTGGCTGCCTTTACTGCCCTATCGGGTTTCAGCGCTGTCTCTACGTATGAGATAGCAAAACGCTCGTCTGAGGAAACTCTCAAATCAATGGCCTATTTTATTGGAATTACCCTTGACCAGGCCCTCAACCGCACGGGTATTGACGAGGGATTTATTGCCGAAATTATGAGAAACCAACCGTGGGAAACCATAGCCTACGTTGCCCTATTTGATCGTGACGGGAAAATTGTCCTGCACTCAAACCCAAGGCTGATAGGACAAACCGACAAAGAGCCATTTATTGAGGGCATTATCTCAAGCGGAACCCCCGGCTCTGCCTATGTAACCCTAAAGACAGGAGAGCTGGTTTATGTGATGAACATACCGGTACACATTCATCCCATGGCACCTATGGCGCTTTCCATAGCGCTTCACACATATCCGGCGATGGAGGCGGTTAGAAGCGCGCATCTTCATCTGCTTATCCTTCTTATAATCAACGCCGCGATGTGGTGTCTGGCCCTTGCGATTTTATATTATCTGAAAAAGATGGATGCTCTGCAAATGAGGGCGCGGCAGAAGGAGCGCTTTGCGGCCTTAGGTGAGATAGCCGCCGTCCTTGCCCATGAAATCAGAACACCACTAAGCGCGATAAAGGGATTTGCCCAGTTCATACGAGAAGGGCATAGGGAAAACGATAAAACAGCCGAGGGCCTTGAAGTCATTGTAAACGAATCGAGACGCCTTGAGCGTCTGACAAGCGACCTGCTCGTTTACGCAGGGCCACCCGAACTTAAAATCCAGCCCCAATCTCTCCGGTATCTAATAGATGAGGCCATCGGGGTAGTTGCCCTTTGTGCCCATTTTGATGGGATTGCAATCGAAAAAAATATTTCCCTCGCAACCGATATAATAAACACAGACGGGGAAAAATTAAAGCAAATTCTGATAAATATAATATCCAACGCGGCAGATTCTGAAACTGGTACAATATGTATAACTGCAGAGGAAGGGAAAAAAGTGATTACCATTACGATAACGGACAGAGGTAAGGGAATGGACGCCTCAGTTTTACAAAAAGCATGGAAACCATTCTTTACGAAGAGGGTAAGGGGTACGGGGCTTGGACTGCCGATAGCCGCCAATCTGGTTTCTGCTCTTGGCGGGGTAATCTCAATGGAAAGCCGGATTGGCCAAGGGACTTCGGTTACTATAACGCTGCCAGTTGGAGAGAGTTAACGTGAGCAAGAATAATTACAGAATTCTGATAGTAGATGACGAGGACTCCATCCGGCTGCTCCTTATGAGGATACTTGAGGGCGATGGATATACGATTAAAACTGCGTCAAACGGCAGAGACGCCTGCTTATAGAGAATGAGGCTCTAAAAGGTGAACAACTCAGAGGGCTTCCTCCTCTGGAGATAATTTTCGCGGGGATAGAGAATATTTTAGAAGAAGTGATGGCCGTGTCGGGGACAAACTCGACGGTGCTTCTAACCGGTGAAACCGGCACCGGCAAGACTCTGATAGCACGGGTAGTCCATGCCCTGAGCAAACGAGGCGGTCCGTTTATTGAGCTAAACTGCGCGGCCATACCGGAGAACCTTATGGAGAGCGAAATATTCGGCTATGAAAAAGGTGCGTTTACCGGGGCTGTTGCGGCAAAGAAGGGGAAGTTTGAGCTGGCCTCAGGTGGCAGCATTTTTCTTGATGAGGTCTCAGAGATGTCTCATGCCCTTCAGGCGAAGTTCCTGAAGGTTCTTGAAGGGGGTGCGGTAGAAAGGCTTGGGGGCACGGTTACACAAAAAATAGACGCTCGCGTTATATGCGCTTCAAACAGGGACCTGCAAAAAGAGTCCACCGATGGAAAGTTTAGGAATGACCTCTACTTTCGATTAAACGTATTCCCGATAAATATCCCGCCTCTGAGGACAAGAAAGTCTCATTTCGCACAATTGTGCCGCTACCTGACCGCTTCTATATCGAAAAGAATAGGGAAAAATGTCTTAGACATATCAGAGGCAGCAATCGAAACACTGATGTCGCACGATTGGCCTGGCAACATGAGAGAGCTTCAAAACGTACTTGAACGCCTGATAATAATATCAAAAGATGGCATCATCGCCCCGTCAAAGGCCATTCATGGGCAGCCTGATGCCAAAGACACATTGAACCTGAGTGAAATCGAACGCCGCGCCATAGAAACCGCGCTCAATCGAACTGGCGGCAGTAGAAAAGAGACCGCGGCTGTGTTGGGCATATCACTGAGAAATCTCCAGTACAAGATAAAGGAGTATGGCCTGATATAGCCCCATCAGGTGCAAACTTTGCACGCATTCATGCAAAATCTGCGTCATATTGATTATTAAATATCATAAGTCTTCGATATTTCAGTCTTTTATCTCCGGCACGGCAATTGCAATATCACGGTTATAAATAAGCTAAAAGGAGGTGACAGGCAATGAAGAAGGTGATTATGATAATATTAACCCTGACGCTCGCCATAGGCGTTGCGTATGCGGCGGATTTTACCACATACACAACAGACGAACTGCTTGGCATGAGGGGCACGATGTACAATGCCACGATAGAACAGAGAAACGCGTTACACACTGAACTTACCAAGAGGGTTGAGCAGATGACGCCGGAGCAGAAACAGGCATTTGCAAGCAGACCGGCATTTGCAGGCAGAGGTATGGGAAGAGGCATGGGAAATTGCCCTTACAGGCCAAATTAACAGACGCTTAAAATGGAAAGAAAAAGAGGGTGCACGTTATGCGGCGAGATAATCTTAAACGCCGCATATCGTGCCTGACTGCGGGGGGAATATACGATGCCGGGATATATAGTGGTCACGGTCATGTTTTTATTTGTGTTGGTACCAAGTGTGTGGGCGGATGACGACGGCGGATATGACGTAAACACCGAGGTAACGCTTACGGGTGTTGTTACAGAAGCAGATGAGGCGATGATGGGGCCTTATGTTTTTACTATGGTTGCAGAGGACAAGACTTATAAGGTGCTAACCGGCCCGTGGTGGTATTTGAAACAAATTGGACTTGCCGTAAGGGTTGGTATGAAAGTGGAAGTTACAGGCTCGAAATTTTACAACAAAAAAGGGGTATTATCCATAGCCGCATATTCCATTACTGATATCGAAGAGTCGAAAACCTACCGATTCAGAGATGGAAACTCTCAAATGCCCCTGTGGCACGGGCATGGCAACGGCAGACAGAGGCAATCCTAACAAATCCCTTTCAGGGCGCTCAGAGAGGTCGGACCCAGTACGGTTATCACCTTCTGTGCGGGGTGCAGGAAGCCGTCTATGATGTCATGGATATGGGCTAACTTTACCTTGTCTATGCCCCTGATGATTGACTGGGGCGGGTAGTGTCTCCCGTAGTATATCTCCTGCCTGGCTTTGCAACTTGACTACTTATCATTACTGTGATGCCTTGCGATCAGTTCCCGAATGGCCGGTACCAGATCGTTCGGAACTTCCATTACGGTTAAAACATGTTTATCAAAGACTGCTTCGTCTTCGGCAACGGCTTCTTCCTCAGTCTGTTGTTCGTAATGCGCAAGCACACCACGGACTCTTTTTTCATCCCAGCCTGGTGGAAATCCGGGTTGTTTCAATTTCTTCTCCTCCTGCTGCGTCGTCTGTAAGCAAACAAAGGCTTGCCTTTTAATTCATAGGCCGTAATTACAAAAATACCTGCCTGATCAGAAACATATATAACACGAAGATACCGCCCTGATTGAGTCTGGCCGATAGCAACTCGCGAGCCTTCACGCCCAAGGCGATCCTCCCCAGGTCTGCTTAAAACTTCTGTTACCTCATTTTCACCAACATCATGCTTGTATATGTGTGGCAATCCAGACTCTGCGTCGATATAGTACCGAATAATCACTGTTATTTTTTTCCCATAAACAAATCCTAATGCAACCCTAACAAATCCCTTTCAGGGCACTGAGAGAGGCTGGCCCGAGCACGGTTATCACCTTCTTCGCGGGGTGCAGGAAGCCGTCTATGATGTCCTGGATATGGGCTAATTTTACCTTGTCTATGCCCCTTATAATTGCCTGAGGAGGGTAGTGTCTCCCGTAGTATATCTCCTGCCTGGCTATGTTTTGCATCCTGCCAGAGGAGGACTCCATGTTCAGCAAGATGTTGCCCTTTAACTGGCTCTTGGCCCTTTGGAGTTCCTTCTCTGTCAATGTGTCTTTCAGGGATTTGATCTCGTTTAAAATCGTTTCTATGACTTCCACGTATTTCTTTTTCCCCGTTGCCGCAAACACTCCAAACACCCCTGTGTCGTGGTATGACGACAAGAATGAGTATATTGTATAGGCAAGGCCACGGTTTTCCCTGATCTCCTGAAAAAGCCGTGAGCTTACGCCAGCACCGAGTATCGTGTTTAGCAACAAAAATGGATAGCGCAGCGTGCTGTCCTGTTTCACACCCCTCACCCCTATACACAAATGCACCTCTGAGAGGTCTTTTTTATGTACCTTGACACTACTTTTAAACTGTGTGGGCGGTTCCTCTTTGATTATTACCGTCTCTTTGGACGAAGTTTTCTGAAATCCCAGTTTTTCGTTAAATGACTTCAATATCGCCTCGTAGTCAATATTCCCGGCGGCGGAGATAACAATATCGTTTGTCCCGTAGTGGTTGTCCATGTGTCTTACGAGGTCGCCTCGCGTCAGGAGGTTTACCGAGTCTTGTGTTCCCAGTATGTTCATACCGAGTCCGTCTTTTCCCCATATATCTTCGTAAAACAGGTCGTGAATGTACTCGTCCGGGGTGTCTTCAACCATCTTTATCTCTTCTCCGATGATCTCCTGCTCCTTTTTTATATCCTCTTCCATTAGCAGCGAATTAAGATATATATCAGAGAGTATGTCTATGCCCTGCGTGGTGAAATCCTTCAGGAGTTTTACATAAAAAGTGGTGTTTTCTCTGGATGTGAAGGCGTTAATGTCGCCTCCCATCGAGTCTATCTCTATGGCAATGTCCTTTTGAGTACGATTTTTCGTGCCCTTAAAAAGCATATGCTCGACAAAATGGGATATCCCGTTTTTCTCCAACTGCTCGTATCTCGCGCCAACCTTGACCCATATACCCATTGATACGGAGCGTACGCCTGTCATCCGCTCCATTACCACCGGAATACCATTATCTAAAAAGCCTTTTTTCAATAGTCGTCCCTCTTAACCTTCACTGCGAATTCTGCTTAACAAAAAAAGGGATAATAGATTATCCCTTTTTCTTTATTTGCCATGCCACGCGCCGGAACTTCTTAAGCCCCGGCCTGAGCTTCTGCCTACGTTTTTGCCTAAACTTCTGATTGCTTAGCCGCGTCTTTCATTGCCTCTTTCCGGCTCAGCTTTATCTTTCCGGCCCTGTCTATCTCAATAACCTTTACCATGACCTCATCATCCTCTTTGAGTTCGTCGGTTACTTTGTTGACGCGCTTGTCAGAGATTTGCGATATGTGTAAAAGCCCGTCTGTACCGGGGAGAATCTCTACGAACGCCCCGAAGTCCATTATCTTCTTTACCTTGCCCTTGTATATGCGCCCTATCTGGGCGTCTTCGACGATGCCTTCTACGATTGCCCTCGCCTTTGCCAACGAGGCCTCGTCGCTTGAGGCTATGGTCACAATGCCTTCGTCGTTTATGTCTATCTTCACGCCCGTCTGCTCAATGATTCCCTTGATTACCTTGCCGCCTGAGCCGATTACGTCTTTTATTTTATCAGCCCTTATCTTCATCTGGAATATTCTGGGGGCGTTTTTAGACAACTCCGCACGCGGTCCTGAGATCGCCTCGCCTATCTTGCCCAGTATATGCAGTCTGCCGAGCCTCGCCTTTTCAAGCGCTCCCACCATTACCTCACGGCTGACGCCTTTTATCTTTACGTCCATCTGAAAGGCGGTTATGCCCTCCTTAGTGCCGGATACCTTGAAATCCATATCTCCAAAGTGGTCCTCAAGACCTAAAATGTCAGTCAGCACTACTACCTTTTCGCCTTCCTTAATAAGGCCCATCGCTATTCCCGCAACCGGCGCCTTTATCGGCACTCCGGCGTCCATCAGGGCAAGCGTTGCCCCGCACACCGAAGCCATTGATGACGACCCGTTGGACTCCAGTATGTCCGACACAATGCGTATCGTATATGGAAACACATCCGCGCCCGGCAGCACCGATTTTATTGAGCGCTCCGCCAGTGCCCCGTGTCCTATTTCTCTTCTGCCAGGGGATCTCAGAGGTTTCACCTCTCCCACGCTGAATGGTGGAAAGTTATAGTGAAGCATGAATGACCTGTATGTGTCGCCGTCAAGCGAGTCCACCCGCTGTTCGTCATGCGAAGTCCCCAGGGTTACGGCCACAAGTGCCTGCGTCTCACCCCTTACGAAGAGCGCTGAGCCGTGCGCCCTTGGGAGCAGGTTCAGGTGGCAGTCTATCTTCCTGATGTCGTCTGCACCTCTTCCGTCCGCCCTTATGCCGTCGTTCATGATTGACGTCCTTACGAGGTCCTGCTCAAGGTGCTCGAACAATTTCGCAACTTCTCTGGCATTGACCTCAGGGTCTGAGGCAGTCAACTGTTTTGTCGCCTCCTCAAGGATGCCGTCAAGGGTCTTTTGCCTCTTAAGTTTGTCTGGTATTCTTATAGAGTCGCGCATCTTCTCAACGCACAGGTTTTTAACAGACGCGGCAAGCGCCTCATTTTCTTTGACCTCTGCCACGGCGCGTTTTGGCTTGCCGACCTTTTCTCTTAAGAGGTTCTCTGCCCCGATTATTTTTTTGATCTCTTCGTGGGCACGGTCTATTGCCGTAATAAGCACGTCTTCGGGTACTTCAAGCCCGCCACCTTCTACCATCGTAACGGCTTCGGCTGTACCGGCAACGACGAGGCTCAGATCAAGTAAGGCCATGTCTTCAAAACATGGGTTGATTACTATCTTTCCAGCCCTCTCAATATCCCCGGCCTCTCCAGCATTTGGGGTATTTGGGGCGAAACGGCCAACCCTGACGGCCGCAACCGCATCCTCAAACGGTATGTCCGAGATGAGCAACGCCGCTGAAATCGCCGTTATCCCAAGTATATCGGCGATGTTCTCATCGCCATAGGAAAGCACAGAGACCATGCCCTGCGTCTCGGAGTTAAACCCCTTCTTAAAGAGTGGCCTTATAGGCCTGTCAATAAGACGAGAGGTGAGAACTTCCTTTTCTGACAGCCTACCCTCCCGCTTTAAAAAACCGCCCGGTATCTTACCGGCCGAGTACGCCTTCTCAATATAATCTATCGTCAGTGGAAAGAAATCCTTTCCCTCGACGGTCGCCTTATTAGCCACGGCGGTTGCAAGAACCATCGTATCGCCATACCTGGCGACGACCGAGCCATCCGCCTGTTTGGCCAAAAGCCCCGTCTCCAATATCAGATTCTTTTCGCTTATTATGACTTCTGTAGATGTCAATATTCTCTCCTCTATTTTCTGATTCCTAACCGTTCGATTAGCGATTTATAACGTTTTACATCTGTTGTCTTTAAATAGTCGAGGAGCTTCTTTCTCCTTGCGACTATCTTCAAAAGCCCGCGCCGCGAATGATGGTCTTTCGTATGCGTCTTAAAATGCTCAGACAAGTACTTCATTCTGTCGCTTAGGAGGGCTATCTGGACCTCTGGAGAGCCAGTATCCTTCTCATGGATCTTGTAATCC
>JADFYL010000010.1 GCA_015233045.1 Nitrospirota bacterium
GCAGCGGACTCTTAATCCGTTGGTTGAAGGTTCAAATCCTTCGTGGCGCACTTAACTTTCCCCTGTTTAAGCCAATCTACAAGGTATCACCAAGTATCAAAAGTGGGTGCATTTTGCATACAAACTGCATACACACTTTTCCGCACCTAAAGTATTGAGCTGTGATGTCAATACTGGACACTAAATCATTCATGCCACATCTTTTTTTCATAGAGTTTTTTTTCATAAGCGGCTGGGGATAAACCGTGCCTGGGTTCTCTGGTGGTTATAGAAAACCTAGTAATGTCATCAATCGCTTCTTGTGGCGGTATGACAGGTGTATGAATGTGTTGTCTTCATGTGGGTGTTCCTGTTCATAGTACAATAGGCTTCCTTTTTTGATAAGGTTACTCAATGTCTGTTTCTCTACCTCTGCTATAAACTCCAAGAAATATAACTCTGTGTCTGTATATCTTACAGATATATAATTCTGTATATATTCTTTTGTTTTCATGATGTTGTCTCCTTCTAAAATATATTTACCACCTATTATAAGTACGATCAAATAGAGGCTTTTAGAAACATTGAGATAAATATATTTTTATTTTTTATTATTTTTGGATGGTGTTACTTTTAAGAATTATCCTGTCTCTGTATCGGCCATAGCTGATGCCACACCACCCTATTATATTCTTTAGGTTTCGGGAAGGTGATACCTTATGAGTGTTGTCTGTTGTTGAGTTCTCTTAACATTATATGAATTATTATAGTACGATTGGATATTACTATAAGTTGTCAGGCAATGTACATATATATATAGTTTTGGGTATGTTACAATAAATCTGGTTCCTATCATAAAACTGTAGTCCAAACTACAGAATTATAGGTACACCATGGTGTATAATATAGTATTGCATAGGCATCCACAGCTTAGTAGGCGGGGAGGTATGTATGGCAGAAACACTAAATAATAAAAATAGTGACAATCATATCTCAAATACATTAAAGTAGTTAAATCTCTTTTCAGCGTTTACAGAAAATGGATTAAAATTTCTATCAAACAAAATCAAAACAATAGTTTTTGAAAAGAACCATGAAATTCTGAATTATAGTCATACCAATTCACTTATGTATATAATACTAAAAGGTTCTGTGAAAGTTTATAGGATTAACTCAGAGGGAAAAAGAATTGTATTTACAATTAGATATGCAGGAGATTATTTTGGAGAAATGTCATTAATTGATGGTTTATCTCCTTCTGCGATAGTGCAAGCAATTAAAAAAACTACGGTGGCGATAATTGATGATAAATTATTCTGGACAATCTTACATTCTGATACGGTATTCCGCACATCATTCATTAGAGGATTATGTTCACGAATACGTGATACTCATGAATTAGTAGAAAGATTAACATATAATAATGCACATCATAGAGTGAAATTATTATTTATGAACTATTTTATTAAACAGAATAAAGGTAATGATAATAATTCGATAATACTAACAACTCAATTAACTCATCAGGATATTGCTGATATGACTGGACTTATACGTGAAACGGTATCAAATGTTATTATTGAATTGACAACTAGTGGTGAAATTACTAAAAGAAAAGATAAATTATATGAATTACATCCTTTATTTTTTGAAAACATATAATGGAAGATAAGTTCATACATAAGAAATGATAAAGGGTTTATCTATCTGTTCCTACAGATAATAGAACATGATGAAAAATGGTGGTTATTATAATCCACGTTAGACTATTAAAGGAGGGGAGATGTTTAATGAATTACTACATAACCCCATTTACTATGTGGGAGAAGGTATCCAAGACACTATAAAATACTTAGATGCGATTAGTAAGATAGTAGAGATGTCACCAGAACATGGTGAATATAAAGAACAATTACATAAAATACTTAATATAATATGTGATATGCCATGGATGTCTATAAGAACAACGGCATCTATTTTCATAGTCTCTGATAACTCCTACATTCTTGAATTGTACTCACGTGCAGGATTATCAATTAATATTATTCAAAAATGCAGTCAGGTACACATTGATTTGTGTATGGCTGGACTTGCTGTCAAAACGGGTAAGATGATATTTAAATCATCGCTACAAAAAGAAGACTGTCCCCATATAAAACTGGAGGACATGACAAACCGTGGACAGTATTCAGTACCGATAATTTACAAAGAAAAGGTATTGGGTGTCCTAAGTATAAATGTACATGAAGGACATGAAACTAATGATTTAGAGAGGCAGTTTCTAACTGATATAGCAAAAATATTATCTCTTATAGTTAGAAATCAGATTCTAATGGACAGTTTTGAAAGTTTGGATAAGTTTGCAAAAAAGAAATATCTACTATTATAATGGATTGAATAATGTAACCTTTTTAACATAAATTAAGTATTTGCACTCATATATCTATTGGTTTGGTATCTCTTTGAGTTATATATGGTTAGTAAGAAAATAACTGTTATTAAACTGGGGGGTATATGCTGGTTGAAATGAGAGAACATGAGTGTAAAAATTTATTATTAGATACTATAGTTGATAAAATTAATATCATAACCAAAATAGGAGTGCCTACTTTCCAATATATAGAACAGGCATGTAAGAATAGAATATTAATATATAATATAGATAGGGGTGTTATATACGATGTAACATCTTTGCCGTTAAAACATTTAGATTTTTATTGTGGCAATGATAAAAACTAAGACGCTCTAACACCCACCACCAAACAAAATCTCAAAATCCATCAGGAGGCGTTACATTTAAGTAAGGTAATGCCTTATGCCGCCGCACTGCCTTAAAAAAATAAATAACTTGACACAATTGAAACAATATGCTTAACTATAGACTTCACAGATTTGCATATGGCGATTTAAAGGGGTGGAAATAAGATAAATTTATGTGCGATTAGAAACTAACCCTACCGAACATTAAATAAAATTGTAATTGTGGCGAATCTGTAACTGATATGTAACATCTCATAGTGTATAGTATGACGAGATAAGAACAGAGGTGAAATGCTATAAACACCTATAAGGTGGATATTAATTCACACATGGCTGTTAAGGGGGGTTGGGAATGGTTACTAAAATATCTAAATCTCGTTACTATGCAGGAAAAGGTATTCAAGACACTGTAAAATACTTTGAGGCTATTAGTAAGATATTAGAGATGTCGCCAGAACATGGTGAATATAAAGAACAATTACATAAAATACTTAATATAATATGTGATATGCCATGGATGCCTATAAGAACATCGGCATCTGTGTTCTTAGTTTCTGGTAACCCCTCCTTTCTTGAATTATACTCACATGTGGGATTATCAGCAAATGCCATAGAAACATGCAACAAGGTAAACATTGATTTATGTATGTCTGGACGTGCTGCCAAAACAGGTAAGATGATATTTAAAACATTGATACAAAAAGAAGACTGTCCATATGTAAATCAGGATAATTTGACAACGCGAGGACAGTATGCGGTACCGATAAAATACAACCACAAAGTATTAGGTGTCCTAAATATAAATGTACATGAAGGACATAATCAAAATGATTTGGAAATACAATTCCTTACAGATGTATCAACAACATTATCCCTTCTAATTAAAAATCACCTTTTAATGAATGAGATTAAACATATGGATAACAAGTTTAATAAAATCAAAACACTACCAGATAGAGGACAATGGTATAGGAATGTCTGATGATACTCTGAAAAAAGTGTTTATACCGTTTTTCACTACAAAAGAAATTGGTGTTGGGAAGGGATTAGGGTTGTCTAGTGTAACGATACGCCTACCTCTTATTTGTAGTTTACCCGATGCGGGGGTATTTTAATTGTGTAATATATTCTCAATCTTAAAAGATGGTGCGGTTGAACTTCAGGCAATAACATTCACATCTAAAGGATTAATCAAAATATATAAACTCATAATCTCCGGTGTAGCCGAATTCGTTATAAATCCAGACCCACTCCTCAGTCTTATAAAATGATTCACAGGTGAGCGCCCAACATTGAAGATTGAAAAGTTGCTGTTCGCAGTTATAGCTCTCTACCGCGATGTATTTATTACGGCCTACCCTTTCAATCTCTTTCAACGCGCTTTTTAGTTCGTAAACACGCAGATTATGCAGCGTTGTTATGGAAATCACAAGGTCAAACGACTTATCGCCGTACGGGTATGGCTCCCTGGCATTGCCAACCATGAGGTGTGGTTTTATTTCCTGCTTCGAGTTTTCCACCGCGTAGGGCGATAGGTCAAAGCCAACTACCGTACACTCTGGCAGGAGCTTTTTCAATTCATACAGCAAAAAGCCCTTGCCACAGCCGACATCAAGGATTTTGGCGTTTTGGCCAAGATTATAGGTTTTTATTAGTTCTGCCGCTGGTTGACTCCACCTGCCGTCATACCTGTAGCCGCCATAGCCGTATCTTCTATCGCCATCCCAGAAGTCCCTGTCAAAGCGTCTGGCGACCTTCATACAATCCACCTTGCCATCAGACATTCTCGCCAGATAGTCCCGCGCCGTCTGCTTGTGAAGCGGCGTTATTATGTTTAATAGCCTGCCCATTTGGGTTAGTATAAATTATTTATGTCAGTGATTGCTACGCTTTCACGGTTGGATAAGGCATTATGATATAATATTGTCTGCCATGCTGGATATGATACGAAAATACGTGGGAAGAGTAAAACTTTCCAAACCTGTACAGGGGATTTTAATTGGCCTTTGTGCGGGGGTGATCGCCCTGTTTATGGGGACGTTTCAGTTCGCTGCTGACCTTGAACTTTACACCGTTGATATGAGATACAAACATCGTCCGCCGATTAAGACACTGCCAACACTTGGGTATATAGATTTCGACGACTCATCGCTTCGTCTGTTTGGGCAGTGGCCGTGGCCGCGCCTAAGGCACGCGGTTCTCGTTAATACGCTTGATTTTTATAACGCCAAAGCCGCCGCCTTCGATGTCTTTTTTGTGGAAAGGGAAAACACGGTTTTCTATCCTGCCGCCATGAAGAAATTTTTGTCTATAAATTCTGGCAGCGCCAACAACAACGAAAATAACTTCCTCCGCCTCCTTGACGATTCATTCAGAACCTATGACGAGGAGTTTGCAGGGGCAATGACTAAATTCGGCAATATCTATTTAAGCTATTACACGGTCAGGGCGCAAGAAGCTAAAGATAGTAAAAATAAGGGCATGACGCGGCCTGGCACGCCGAATACCGGCGCAGACACCGCAATTAACTTGCTTGAAAAAACCTTCCTGCCCATTCCCAAAGCTATTGACCCCAGTACCCTGTACGCCGACACACACATCAGCCCGCCGCTTGAGGAGTTCATCGCCGCGGCAAAGGGCACCGGCTATGCACAACCCGACCTCGACAGCGACTCCATTGTGAGAAACTATACGCTGCTGCGCCGCTATGATAACTACATGACCTACCCCGTTATATTAAAAATGCTCTCTAACGTCATGGATTTTAAACTCAACGATATGGTAATCGTCCCAGGTAGATACCTCATACTCAAACAGGCCCTGCAATACGGCGGCGATACGCGCCATGATGTTACAATTCCTATAGATTCACGCTGTCAGATGCCCCTGAACTGGGCCGGCACATATCGTAACTCCTACACACACCTCCCCTATGACGTCTTGTCCTATTTCTATGCCGTCATCAGGGCAAAACAAGTCGCCTCGAAATATGCGGGAAGCAGTTACGATGAGTTGTACGGAGATATATACGCAGACCTGATGGAAGACACGCTTGTCACAGAGGCCAGCGGACGCGCCATCGCCTCAGATATTGCCGCCGCCCTTCTCGTCTCTGAATTGCTCAACAGGGGGATTAAGCAGGCGGAGATTTATCAGCAATTAAAACCATATGTCAAAGGGGATACCATTGATAATGTCTATGCCGTGGTGGCGGCCTCTGTCAAAGTTGAGAAAGAGTTGATGGAAAATCGGGGTGCCAGCGCCGCTAATAGTCCTGGCGGCCCCTATTCCCGGCAGATTGCCGAGGCGGTGAAAAACATGAAGTGGTTTTACGCTAAGGGACGTCTCAAAGAGGCCTACCCATATTATTTCCCAGACGCACCGCGGCTTATGCGACAGGGGGAGCCTCGCGCCTTCTCCCCCACAGATATGGAAGGCATGATTTTTATGGTCGGCCTCGCCGGGACAAACACCATAGACCTTGACCCTACCCCGTATGAATCCTACGCCCCTATGGTATCTTTCCACCTCAATGCCATAAATTCCATACTCACAGGGCAGTTCTTACAGACCGCACCCGTGTTATACAACAGGGCCATTACCATTGCCCTTGCCGTATTGGCCGGAGTAACGGGCGTTATGGTCGGCGTTGTCGCATCCTCTGCCATAGCGGTAGTGGCCACCGCCGCATACGCGTTTATTACATTGAAACTCTGGATTGTGAAAGGATACCGGATAGATTTAGTCATTCCACTTACAGGCATGGCCCTCGCGTATAGCACCTCCCTTGTTATTCAATTTGTGAGGATGTTTCTGGAGAGGAAAAAGGTCAGGTCGTTGTTTGCTAAAATGGTATCAAAGGCGGTACTAAAGACAATGGAGGAAAACCCGGACAGTTTCTCTCTGACCGGACAGCGCAAGGCCGCCGCAGTTTTTTTCTCCGCCCTAAACGGCATGAACGAGGCCATCAGAAAGGTATCGCCTGGTGAACTGCCCGCCCTTCTCAGCGTTTACCTCTCACCCAACAGCGAGATAATCATGAACTATGGCGGGTATATAGACAAATATGAAGGACACGTCATCATGGCAGACTTCGGGGTTCCGGTAGACGACGAATTATGCGCGGTTAAGTGCGCCTTCAGCGCGATTGAACAAAGACTTGACATTGAGGCATTTAAGTTTTACGTGGAGACCGCCTACGGTCTTTCGGTAAACGTGGCGATGGGTTTTAATTATGGCTATGTCTCGGCGGGTAATATGGGTTCTGAGGAGAAATTTCAATACACCGTCATGGGTGACCCCGTGAACGTGGCCGCCAGATTTATGGCCGCAAATTTTATCTACAACTCTAACTATGCCATCACAGGAGAGGACGCGGTACCAGTTATATCGGATTTTGTCCACCTTCGACTGCTTGATAAACTCCTGCTCAAGGGAAAGACCAAACCCCTGGCCATCTACGACTGCATCGGCTGGAGGCCGGAGGCATACTTAAAACTCCACTCAGGCAAACCCGTCCCGGCACACATTAAGGCCCTCTGGCTAAAATGCCCTACGGGTAAGATATTCGGCTATCTGCGTATGTGGGAAAAGATATATAAGAAAACCTCCCACCCGTTGGCGGAGACTATTTGGAAATTTTTTACCGCGTGTCCGCCAATCATAGAACCGCTCCTCATTAGCAAATTGAAAGGCGAGGTCACTATATTTCACACATCTGTGATTGCGTTTAAACACAATTTAAAGGAAACGCAGGGACACCATTTTTCTGACTCAGACGTTGAGGCAGTGTCAGACAGCCTTCATGTGTATTTAAACGTAAGACAAGAGGAGTTAACCAAAATCGTGGGAATGCTTGAGGAATCGGCGGTAACAGGGCATCCCGACGGGGCGCTCACAGAGGAACTTGCCCAAGCGGCCAGGGCACTCTTATATAAGTGTGAAATGCTCCTGTCCCGCTTTCAAAATGAACATATTGAGGACGATCATATTCTCAGGTGTACCGGCGCTTTAAGAGACTTCGTGCCAGGTAAGGAGGCCTTGGACAACCACCGCCTCAATGCCACTATCGCCGATGGGCAAAGCCGCTATCAGGCAATGGCGGGGGATTTCTGTAAAAAATTATCGGGCGAGGCTGGAGCGTGGCATGAGATGATGTCCCTGGCAGGCGCACCCACGCAAGAAGACCTGGCCGCCAGCGGACTTTTTGAGGAGGCGCTTACGCTGTACTGGGAGCGCCGTTGGGATGATGCAATTGAGATATTTCAAAAGGTGCTGCGGTACGTGCCAGACGACGCCCCGGCACGGTCTTTTATTAACCGGATAGAGTTATATAAGGAAACCCCTCCCCCTGAGCTATGGCAGGGGGAATTCGTTCAGACAAAGAAATGAAAGATAAGTTTCGAAAAAAATACGCGGGAAAGATATATTTAATACTCCTGAGCGCCATTATTATCGGGACTATTGTATCGCTTATGGCAACCGTCCTTAGCGTACTGGGGGCGTTTGACAGGCTTGAGGACACCGCCCTTCAGACGGCGTTTCTAAAACGGCCACCGCTTATAACTGACCCCGCCATTATGAGCATAGACATAGACGACAATGCCATTGAGACACTGGGACGCTGGCCCTGGCCACTCTACAGGCATAAGTCGCTTGTGGATTTATTAAAACTCTACAAAAGCCGGGCGGTTATATTTACGGACATAGACATATCCAAGGCCGCCCACAACGCAATGGAAGAGAGTGCGGCGTGGCTTCTGAAAGACATGATTAAAGGTGCATACGAAAGTGGCAGCGCCGATATGACTATGTCATATATAGACAGCGGCGGCGGGGATGACGGTTTTTATCACTCGCTGAAAGACTACGGACAGGTTTTCTACACCGTGAAATCCGCACAGACAGGGCAGCCCTCCCCCTCTGTCCCTTCGGAAGGTTTTCCCGCGAGTGCTATCCGGGGCGGAGGCTTTAACTCTATCGTCATGGACAAGCAGGGTGTTGTGTTCAGATACCCATTGATTACAAGCTTCAATGGTACGCCCTATCCTTCGCTACCGCTGGATGTGGCGATAAAACTGATGAACGCGGACAATGTTACAGTAACAACGGGTAAGGCCATCAGGCTTGAAGGCGCGAACAGGACAACATCAATACCCATAGACAAGGAAGGACAGGTGTTGATAAATTGGGCGGGCAGGTACAAAGACACGTTTCAGCGCGTTCCATTTGGTATTGCCGCGTCTTTTATCCTGCTTCAGGAGGCCAAAAATGAGCTTAGGAAATATGACTTAAAAACGATGCCAGACCCCGGCACCGCCCTCGCAAATCTCAAAAAAGAGCTGCAAAAACACCCGTACGCTGGCAAAGACAATAGCGATAGGATAGCGAATACTGTGTATATTGCCACGCTGATAGAGAATCGCATAAACTCCACCGGCTCCACCGGCAAAGACGCCTTAGACTATCTTGGAATTGAAGCGGCGGGGAAATTTTTGGAGATTGCCAATCAAATCAAATTTAACAACTATCTGCTTCAAAAATATGACGAGACCGAAAAGCTGCCCGTCTATGAGGAGGCCGTAAAGGAACTTGGTTTGACGCCGCAAGAGGCGCAAGAGGCAGACCTCAAAAACTCATATGATTTGATAAAGTTCCACCTCGAAAACGAAACCATACCATTGGTGAGGCCACTGTATTTTGAGAAAATGGTAAATGAGGTCAATGGCAGGGTTCAGACGATAACCCCGTTGATATTAAAGGACAAGATAGTTTTCTACGGACTTACGGCAACCGGCCTGACCGCACAAAATCCAACCCCGTTTATGGAGCGCCACGCGATGCTTGACCTGCCCATAAACGTGCTGAACTCCATACTGACAGGGAAATTCCTCCACGAGCCGCCCCCGCCGCTGATTTACCTGATAACGTATGCGCTGGCGTATTTTATCGTTGTGTTCGTAGTGCTGATGTCCCCTGTAAGGAGCGGCGTGATAACCATTTTTGCGGCGGGCGTGTATTTAGTGTTTTCGTGGTATTTGTTTACGTCGCGGGGTATTGTAATGCCCGTTTCGCGGCCACTGTTTGCCATATTCGGCGCGTATTTCGGCGGCGTAATTTACAGGTATTTTAAAGAGCGCAACGAGCGCAGGATGGTCAGGCAGATGTTTTCCACGATGGTATCGCCGGAGATATTAAAAATCATCGAAAAGACCCCCGGCAAGCTGAACCTTGGCGGCGAGCTAAAGCGCGCAACGATGTTCTCATCAGACGTCTCCGGGTTTACGACCATATCAGAAGGCGTTACATCGAGGGAGCTGGCAGATATACTAAACATCTATCTCACGCCAATGAGCAACATTATAATGTGCTATGAAGGCTATGTTGACAAGTACGAGGGAGATGCGATAAAGGCGGACTTCGGCGTGCCGTTAAGTGACGCCGGACACGCGTGGAAGGCCTGCTGGGCGGCGCTCTATCAGCAGGAGGAACTACTGGTCGTGCAGCGCATGATACTCCTTCAGTATGGCGTAAGGATAACCGCCCGAATGGGGGTAAACACGGGAATGGTGCTGGTGGGCAACATGGGTTCAGAGGGACACGTCCAGTACACGGCCATGGGACCGGCGGCCACAGTTGCCGAGGAGCTTGAACCGGCCAACAAAATCTTCGACACATGGATTATGATTGGTCACGATACCTACGAAGACGCCAAAGACTATGTAGTGGCAAGGTGTCTGGGCGAGATTAAAACCCATCACGCCACGGACTCTGTGTATGAACTGGCGGGATGGAATAAGGAGAAGTTTCTCTCCCATTGGCAACAGAGGCCGGTACCTGAGCTTGTCATAAAATCATTTAAAAAGCTGCGGCCTGAGAAAGTACTTGGCTATAACTATTACTTTAGCAATAAGGCGCTGCCGGAGCTGCCCATACTAACAGAGATTCGGCAGATGTTTTCTGAACTGGCGGAGCTTTCTGTCCAGTATATGCAGATAAGAGACATAATCCACATCGTCAACATTGAAGACAGCATCCACAAACTGCAAGGGAAATTGAAGCCTCATGTGGCAATATATGAACAGGAAGAGCCGCCTTTGAAGATTCGTAACGAGATAACGCAACTTCACAGCGCGCTGGAAAAGGAATCCACACCCTACGAGGCGGTGCTCTTAAGTTGGAAGATAACGCTGAAACATCAGATGGCACATATCATAGCGCTCACCGGCAAGATAGGCAAGGCAGAGACCGAGACATTCACTGACATGGCTGATAAGCTTGAAAAAGGCATAGAGAGTATAAACAAGAGGATAAACTGTACCGGCGATGAGACAGCAGCGTCACTTTCGGACAACCTGAAAGACCTGTTATTAATAAAAGACCTGAGCAGTTCGATGATTGTGGATAAACTCACCTATCAATGCACGTCAATTGAGAAGGTAATAGGGGTGAGATTAAGTAAGTTTGCGGACGGCCTCAGGGGCAACCCGCGGCAATACCACAGGTTAATTGCAGAGATGTGTACGGTGGATGAGAAAAGGCTTGAGATGTTCAGGCAATTTGAGGATGGCCTGAGTTTATACAAACAACGCCGCTGGGACGCGGCGCTGGAGGCATTCAGACAGTGCCTGAATATCGCGCCTGACGACGGGCCAAGCAAAAAATACATAACAGAGATTGAACGCCTGAAAACAACCCCACCACCCGAAGATTGGGCAGGAGCGTGGGAGGCTGGTTAGCCTTAACCGTGAAAATGCGTAATGAATGGGGAGCCTGTCTGCCCCCGATTTTACGCTGTGCCGTGTATAGTACTCAAGGGGGGTTACCCCCTTCTTCTTTAATCTTTGCCTTTAATCATCCAAATATTTTTTACATTAAATTAATTTTACTTTACTTTTTTTTGCATCTGGGTCTAATATGTAACGGATATGTAACACACTATTGTTTATGATAGGCGCGTATTCTATATTACTACTTTCTTGGGAGGGTAACTGCTGATATGTATATGCTCATGGTAAACAGGCTGAGTTTTAGGAAAATCAATATCTGCAAGAATTCTAAGGTTGCGCTTTTAATCGTTTTAACGGCAATAATCTGTCTTTTGTCAGTTGCTGACAACGCAAATTGCAGGGTACCGGCAGAGTTTGAAAAAAGCAGTGCAATTTGGCTTACTTGGCCAAATACTGATTTTATACTGGACAAGCCGGTTAGTCCTGTTTTCATGGAGCTTGTAAAATCTATATCACCTTACGCATCAATTAAATTAATTGCCAGAAACGAAAGTGAACGCTTAAAAATAAAGGCTGTTCTAAGACAATTGAAGGTATCTAATGTGACCGTTTACACAATGAAATATGATTCCATATGGATCAGAGACACCGGCCCTATTTTTCAGATAGGGGAAAACAACGAATTAATGGGGCTTTTCTACGATGACCGTAAACATACAAGAGAGGGTGTGATTCCCTTGCTCGTGGATGAAATTGACAGAAAGATACTTTTACATCTGAGGGCAAGGAGAAAAGAAGCACAAATTCCACCAGAAGCGGGAGGTAGATCTGTAAACGGTAAGGGTACTTTATTGGCGGTCGAATCAGTGGAGCTTTATAGGAACCCCAAGATGATTAAGAAGGAAATAGAGACTGAACTAAAAAGTGAATACAATGTAAAACATGTTGTATGGCTTAAAAGGGGTCTCTATGAAGATGAGCTTCATATATCCTTTCCTATGACAGCTCCAGTCGGCCGACCAATTGTCACATTCGGCACAAATGGACATCTCGATGAGTTCTGCCATTTTGTTGACGCGCATACAATACTTTTAGCCTATGTTACACCCGAAGAAGCCGAATCTGACTCAGTTTCATCGGAGAATTTCATAAGATTGGAAGAAAGCTACAAGATATTGAGTCGGGCCGTCGACCAGGATGGCAAACCGTTTAAAATCGTCAGAATACCCACAGCAAAACCTATACAATTTACGGTTGCTCCATATGATAATATATACAATGCATATGAAAGCGTATTCCGTTTTTTAGGATATACTATCAATGAAAAGCTGCCCCTTAATGTTGTACCAGTTATGAGCTATGTGAACTATGTAATTGCAAACAACATTGTTGTAGCGCCAAAGTATTGGGAAGGCGCTCTTCCTTATGCTATAAAGAAGAGGGATGAAGAGGCGCTGAACACGTTAAAAAAAGTTTTCCCGGGTAAAATAATCATACAAGTTAATGCTCTCCCTATAAATTTCGGGGGTGGAGGTATTCATTGTATTACCCTTAACGAGCCTTTGCATAAATTCTGAATAGATAAAAAAGTGGATGCAGTCGGTTACTTAAGGAAAAAGAGATTCTCCAGCATCTAAGCCGTCTTGAGAGGTCATCAAAGCTATACAAAAAGAATTCTTTTGTCTAATGTTGGTGAAATTATACATTTTTCTGCAACTTAGGTGTTGTAAAATAATTATTGTTACATTTATGAGTAATATGGTAAAGTAAACGAGTGGTCCCTTCTCAAGTTGCACAGAGGTATTCTTTTATTGAATGGGCGCTGGACGAACGTCTTAGGCGCATAGTTTCTGCTGCTGAAGCTAAAGTACTTGGACGTGGTGGAATTACTGCTGTAGCAGAGGCTACGGGAGTTTCTCGTAGGGCAATACATGATGGTTTGAGAGAGCTTGAACGCCTTAAAGTGACCCCACCACCCGAAGACTGGACAGGCGCTCGTGGGAGGCTGGTTAGCCTTAACCGTGAAAATGCGTAATGAATGGGGAGCCTGTCTGCCCCCGATTTTACGCTGTGCCGTGTATAGTACTCAAGGGGGGTTACCCCCTTCTTCTTTAATCGCGCAGTAATCATACAGTTATTGAGACCACAGTCATTCAAAAAATATTTTACGCATATTTAATTTCACTTGACATTTATTTGATATTTAGCCCAATATGTAACGGATATGTAACACCCAGCCGTGTATGATAGTTATCACAAGCTGAATATAAGTATAATTTTTAGTGGAGGTGGTTATGGAGGCAAGGCTGAGTACCGGTATTCGGGAGTTTGTGATGGAGAGGGAGCCAAAGGCGGATATTCATGCGGTGGTTAGTGAAAAAATAGACAGATACCGTCAACTTGAACAGATTCTCATTCAACAATCAAAGATGGCGTCAATGGGAGAGATGGTGGGAGTGATAGCCCATCAGTGGAAACAACCCTTGAATGCTATATCAGTTACAGTACAGAGTTTGAAAGACGCCTGTCGTTATCATGAACTGGATAGGCAATTTGTAGAGGAAGTAACTAAGACAGTGGATTCGCAGATTAACCACATGGTAAAAACAATCAATGGGTTTATGGATTATTTTAGACCATCGGTTGGACTGGAAACATTTGATTTAATTGAGGTTATTGAGAATGTGTTTTCATTATTATCAGCAGGAGCCAAACATAAGAGCTATTTTAGAATCACATGCCATCCCTGTGGCAGAACATTCAGCGACTTTTCAGAAGTTGTGCCATGTGAGGCAACCGTGATTACCAGCTACAAGAATAAAGTAGCAAATGTTTTGTTCAATATAATAAATAACTCATACGAGGCAGCCGATGAGAGAAAAGCCATAGGATTGATGAGAAGATCGGAAAAGTGCGTTATACAGATTGATTTATATGAATCCGATGGATCTCTGAAAATGGAAATAACTGACAACTGTGGTGGAATTCCGGAAAATATAAAGGATCGTATCTTCGATTCGTACTATACCACGAAAAGAAAGCAGAAAGGAACAGGTATAGGGCTTTATATGTCTAAAATGATAATAAGGGGTTGCTTGGGCGGTGAAATAACTGCGGCCAATGTAGATGATGGCGCCAAGTTTATCCTTTTTATACCAAGTTTAAAAGGATGAGAGAGCGTAACACCTCGTTCGTTACTGTAGGCATCGGCACAAAATGAAGATAAAAGGTGATTATGAGAAATGTGCGCGATATAATTAATACAATAAAGGGGTACACGATTCCTTCCCCAATAATTTTATTATGTGGTATTTTACTATCTCTTGTGGTTTTTATAGGAATATATCAATACGAATATCAGATGATATCGTTACAATTTAAATCTGATGCTGAATCTCATTATGCGGCAATACAAAGGGGAATGGAGGAGGATATAGGTATATTAAAATCACTTGCGGCCTTTTATAAACATGATAATAGCTCCAATATCAAGAGATCCGAGTTCTCCGCGTTCACTAAACAGATTATTGGTAATGACGAAGACGATAGTATTCAAGCTCTTGAGTGGGTACCGCTCATAAAATCTTTTTATCGTACTGAATATGAAAAATCATTTAAAGATACTTTCCCTGACTTTCAAATAACAGAACTTTCAAAAAAGGGACATCTCGTAAGGGCAGGTGAACGAGCAGAGTACTTTCCTGTCAGTTATATACAACCATATAAAGGAAACGAGAAATATCTCGGATATGATATAGCCTCCAATCCCAATAGACAGAAGGCTTTGGAGTTTGCCCGCGACTCCGGCAGGCTAGTGCTTTCAAGACGGGCACTCTTGTCCCAAGAGCGGGAGAACATATCTTTTTATCTTGCTGCTTTACCAATATATGATAATGAGATAACGGTAAATACTGTGGAATCCCGCCGTGAGAATCTGCAAGGTTTTGTTCTTGGCATCTTCAAAGTTGATAATATTGTAGAGCATTCACTATCAAAAACTGACCCTGTAGGCTTATACACCTTCATCTATGATAGCACGTTAATGGACGAGAAATCCCTTCTCTACTATCATGCGTCTCGTAAGGAAGCCGTTTCAGGACACGCAAAAAAATGTATCATAACCGGCTGCATGGAAACTTCTATGACGCTTGACATTGAAGGCAATAAATTGGCAGTCCTATTTAAGGTATTGCCTGATTATGTATCAGAAAAAAGAACTTTACGGCCATGGGCTGCCATGTTTATTGGATTGTTATCAACGTTTCTTTTAACAGGTTATTTAATGAACAAGAAGAAAATCGCCAATAATCTCAAAATATTAAACAATCAACTCGAAAACAAGGTAACTGTAAACACTGCAATGGCTGAGGTATCAAGATTGCTCATACAATCAGTGGATATTTCTGTCAAAGATATATCCGACATTATTCTGCACCATTCTGTGACAATGACTGGAAGTAAGCATGGCTATGTTGGATACATTGATGATGAAACAGACCTTTTGGTAACCTCTTCCCTAACATCAGACATTTGGAACAGGGGCAAGGTCACCAATAAGGACGTCTCTTTTGAGAAATCCAATGGTTTATTAGACTGGGTACGGAAGAGTAAAAAACCGATACTGACGAATAATCCCGAAAAGGACTTTAGAAGCGCAGGAACACAAGATGGACCTATACCGCTAACACGTTTACTATCGGTGCCAGCCATGATCGGAAAAACACTTGTTGGACAGATATCAGTTGCCAATGCCAGCCGTGACTATGTGGGGTTGGACATGGAGGCACTTCAGCGTCTTGCCGATTACTATGCCGTGGCAATAGAGCGTAAAAAGACTGAACAGAATATGATGACAATAGTGGAAAATATATCTGATGCCATAATTGTGGTAGATAATAATGAGAAAATTACGTTATTTAACTCATATGCTGAGCATCTCTTTGGTTATCGGTCATCAGAGGTGGTAGGACAGGACTTCTCATCTTTTATGCTACCTCTATCCTCTAACATAAATGATATTATAAACATCCTGACTGATGATTCAGGGATAGTTGATACTGTCTGCATGAGTAAGAATGGTGGTACTTTTGTGGCAGAGATTGGAACCAAGCTCATTATGTATGGTGTTGTACCTGTAATAATTATTACAGTAAAGGATGTTACACTGCGCAAACAGTATGAAAAGGAAATTGAAGGTAAAAATAAAGAGTTAGAGGAGAAGGTAGAACAAAGAACCCATCAACTTAACCAAATTAATACAGAGCTGCAGAACGAGGTATTGGAACATTCGAAAACCATAGAGGAGTTGCTCAAAGCAAAAGAATTAGCAGAGGCCGCCAATGCCGCCAAGAGCGAGTTCCTTGCCAACATGAGCCATGAAATACGCACGCCCATGAACGCCATTATCGGGCTTGGCCGCTTAATGATGCGGACAGATATGACGGCGGCTCAGAAAGACTACATGAACAAGATTAGTCTGTCGGCAACGTCGCTGCTGTCAATCATCAACGATATCCTTGATTTTTCAAAGATAGAAGCCGGGATGTTGGAATTAGAGGTAATTGATTTCGAGTTATCAAGCGTCCTAAACAACATAGCCGCAATGTGTGTCATGAGGGCGGAGGAAAAGGGAGTAGAGGTAATGTTCAATGTTGACAGTGATGTGCCTTTACTACTCACAGGTGACCCGCTGCGGATAACCCAGGTTATTTCCAACTTTACAAGCAACGCAATTAAGTTCACAGAATCGGGGGGAGAGGTTGTAATCGGTGTAAAGGTTGCTGATATAGATGAGGAGATCGTCACCCTTAGTATCTCCGTCAGAGACACAGGGATTGGTATAATGCCGGACGTTTTGCCAACCCTGTTTACACCGTTTACACAGGCGGACAGCTCAACGACAAGAAAGTATGGCGGGACAGGCCTTGGGTTAACTATATCCAAAAAACTTGCCGCGTTAATGAATGGAGACATTCAGGTAAGAAGCGAGTACGGCAAGGGGAGTGAGTTTATAGTTACAATCAAATTAGGCTGCCTCCTGCCAAATGAGATTGTTAATTATTATCTGGTTCCCGAACACCTTGCTGGTATGAGGTGCATGGTGGTTGATGACAACGCAAACGCAAGAGAAATCCTTAGAAGTGTATTAGAGAGTTTCAACTTAAGGGTGGCGGCATTTGATTCAGGTATGGCCGCCGTAGAGGAATTAAGGCGTTTCTCAGAAATGCCAGTGGATACACAATACAGACTTCTGTTGATTGATATGAAGATGCCTGAGATGGGCGGATTTGAGACAATACAGCGTATCCACGAACTCAATCTACCCTATCCGCCGGTCATAGTGATGATAACGGCTTATGGCAGGGTGGAGGTTAGGCAACAAGACGAAAAGGTGGGAATAACGTCTTTACTTTCAAAGCCTGTCGTTCCCTCGGCGCTGTTTAGCACTATAATGAATGCCTTTGCTGTGAATTCTGAAGTTCACGCAATACGACATGATGATACCGAATATGAAAGACGGCGGTTGTCAAGCCTTATAGGTGTGAGATTATTGCTCGTAGAGGACAATCCTATAAATCAACAGGTTGCCTTTGAGACCCTTACCAATGCTGGATTTATCATAGACATAGCCAATAACGGGTTAGAGGGCGTTAAGGCTGTGGATACGTCTCATGGGAAATATAGCGCTGTCTTGATGGATGTACAGATGCCAGTTATGGACGGCATACAAGCGACAAAGAAGATTCGGGAAGGAATATCCAGTGAGGAGCTGCCAATAATTGCTATGACAGCACACGTGATGAAAGAAGAGCGGGATAAATGTTTAGCGGCGGGGATGAATGACCATGTATCTAAACCAATAGATATCAAGCAGATTTGTGACGCGCTACTAAAATGGGTCAAGCCGGTCACGCCAGATACATCTTATACCGCGCCTGTGCAGCCTCAACAGCAGGCTGAGGGCCTGTTACCCGACAATCTCCCCGGCATTGATTTAGCGTCGGGGCTTAAGATGCTTGGCGGAAATAAAAAACTGTTTAAAAAGATTATCATAGATTTCAAGAATTTCAATATCAATGTGCTTAGTGACATTGAAGCAGCGCTTCGGGGGGAAGATTATCGTTTGGCTGGGGATGTGATACATTGCCTTAAGGGTGTGGCTGGCAATATCTCAGCGACGGCGTTATGTGATGTTGTTAAAGAACTTGAGAACATGGTGATAAAAAAGGACACTGGGCATATACCAGGATGCCTGAAAAATATGGAGAGGGAACTGCGCACGGTTTTTAAGGCGGCAGAGCAGTTGGAAAAGTTGACAGAGGAAGGTGAACCAGCAGTGGCAAATGTTCCTGTTGACAGCAGTGAACTGACCGCAATTATTACGCAACTTGACAGTCTCCTGCGACAGAACTCGATGAGGGCAAAAAGATACTTCGCTGAAAACAAACATATACTGAAATCAGCAATGTGCGGGGGGAAAATGGGTGAACTCAACGGGCACATTGACATCTTGGATTTTGAAAGGGCTGCCGCAGTCCTGAAAGATATTTCTGAATCTATCAACGTTAGACTGGAGGTTTAAATGTCTATGGATACTGAAAAGCAGAAGATACTGATAGTAGATGACGCCGTATCAAATATAGAGATAATCAATGATGCGTTGCAAAACGACTACACAACGCACTTTGCCACTAATGCTCAAAAAGCCTTAGAGGTAGCCCTATCAACAAGACCTGACCTTATACTCCTTGATGTGGTAATGCCTGACATGGGCGGCTACGAACTGTTTGGCCTGTTAAAGAAAGAGCCATCATTGAAGGATGCGTCAGTTATCTTTGTAACGGCTCTCAACGGTGGAAAAGATGAGTCAATTGGTCTGGAGCTAGGCGCGGTTGATTACATAACTAAACCTATTAATCAGACAATCGTTAAGCTGCGCGTTAAGAATCATCTGGCACTCAAGAGACAGGCGGCGTTAGAAAAGAGGCAGATGCGCCAGGAGATGCTTGAACAAAACCTGAACAAGATCAGTCGTCTGTTTTACGGCGCGGTAGAGGCGCTGACAACTATGGCAGAGACCCGTGACCCCTATACGGCCGGTCACCAAAGGCGGGTGGCACAGCTTGTACGTGAAATTGCCATGAATATGATGTTCAGCAAGGATGACCTTGATGGCCTTTGCATAGCGGCGATACTTCATGACATCGGCAAGGTTAACGTCCCGGCGGAGATACTCTCAAAGCCTGGGAAGATAACAGAAATTGAGTTCAGCCTCATAAAGACCCACAGCGAGGTAGGATACAATATACTGAAGAGCATCCACTCCGACTGGCAGATAGCCGAGATTGTTTACCAGCACCATGAGAAACTTGACGGGACAGGATATCCGCGTGGACTCAAGGGGGACGATATTTTGTTAGGAGCCAGGGTAATAACCGTTGCGGATGTTGTGGAGGCCATATCGTCACACCGGCCATACAGGGCCGCGCTTGGGCCAGAGATTGCGATAAAGGAGATAACATCACGCAGGGGAATATGGTACGATGAGGACATCGTGGACGTATGTGTTGAACTGTTTAAAAAGGGTTTTGTCTTTAATCAGGCAGGGATTTGTATTTTCTCCTGATGGGTTGGTCGGAAATAATTAGGAGGGGGACGGGGGGCTGCCTGTCGAAATTAATCAGGACAAAAATATACATTTCTGATTATAATAGGTACGTCAGCTATGAAACCGATTAGATTATCAACACATGCTGAGCAACAGTTGTATCATAGAGGCGTAGTGAAGGACGAAGTATTTGCGGCTATTAGAACATTACAGTGGGAGCTTGCTAATAAAGAGGTGAAAACATGAGAATAACTTATGATCCAGAAGCGGATGCCCTTTATATACGATTTATAGAGACCACCGTAACGACTGAGCATGTGGCTGAGGGTATTGCGGTTGATTATGATGTGGAAGGGCGAATTGCGGGGATTGAGATTTTAGACGCCGTAACGCGTGTTGGAAGTAAAGACGTTTTCGAGAAGATAACCCTAGAGGATTTAGCACTTCAGGGCAGATAAAATAGTGGATTCATTGAAAAGTTCTGTTGGTAGAATACTTTTTCGGGATGAGTATATAATCCTGAAGAGGTTCTGGGTCTTTCCTGTCATGCTGTGGGCTGGGCTTGTTGCCGCTTCACTTGTCTGGAATTTATCTTCTGTAAAGCAGCAATCAATATCCACGGTCAGAAACCAGGCGCGCGCGATGTTTGAATTAATAGAGATGACACGATTGTGGAATTCGCGCCACGGTGGCGTATATGTGCCTATTACCGAAACTACCCCTCCAAATCCATACCTCAATGTCCCGGACAGGGAAATCATAACCAAAGAGGGCAAGACATTCACACTCGTCAACCCTGCCTACATGACCCGCCAGATAAGCGAGATTGCGAATGAACACGACGGCACCTTGTTTCACATCACAAGCCTGAAACCAATCAGACCGGCAAACACACCAGACGAATGGGAATCTATGGCATTGGAGGGCTTTGAAAAAACAAACAATAAGGAAATCTTTGAACTGATTAAAACGAAATCGGGGAATGTATTTAGATATATGTCAGTGCTGTACGTAAAAAAGCCGTGTCTGAGATGCCATGAGATTCAGGGTTACAAGGCTGGAGACATACGCGGGGGCATTAGTGTTACGATAAAGGCAGACCCGATAATTAAATCGTATCGCAGCAGCCTTGATAATATTATAGCCCTGCATGTTGCGGTTTTTTTAATAGTGACCGCCCTCATGCTCTATACCATGTCGCACAGGAGAAATCAGTTTTTAACTCTACAGAAAGTGAATGTGCGATTAAGCGATGACATGATAGTGCTTCAGCAGATGTCAGATGAACTACGGGAAGGCGAAGAGCGTTTCAGGCTGATTGCCGAGAGTGTCAGCGATGTCATCTGGACGCTGGATGCCTCGATGGACAGTTTTACGTATATAAGCCCGTCAATTGCCGACCTGCGGGGATTTACCGTTGAGGAGGCCTTCCATGAGACATTTGAGGAGGCTCTGACGCCGGAGTCTTACGCCTATGTTCGGGATACCCTGACACAAAAGATTGAATGTTTCAGGGAATCAGGGGATATTGACTGCTTTTCGGAGAGGATTGAGGTGGAACAGAGGTGCAAGGACGGCAGGATAATCCCTGTTGAGGTGGTAATCTCGGCGATAACCAACGCGGAGGGGGATGTCAAGGAATTCGTGGGAATATCGCGCGACATAACGCAACGTAAAAAGGAAGAGAATAAACTAAAATATAGCAGCACGCACGATTCTATGACAGGGTTATACAACCGTGCCTTCTTTGACGCCGAGCTGGGACGTATATCGAAGGGTGGGCAGTTTCCGGTCAGCTTTATAGTGGCCGACCTGGACGGTCTAAAGAGGGTGAATGACTCCATCGGGCATGAGGCCGGAGACCAGCTCATTAGAGGGGCGGCCTCGGTGCTGAATATGGCGTTTCGGGGAAGTGATGTAGTGGCTCGCACGGGGGGCGATGAGTTCATTATCATTCTTAAAGAAACTGACGAGGCCCTGTCGGCTAAATCAATAGAGCGCGTAAGGGCATATCAGGCGCAGTTTAATGAGAAAAACGATGGCCTGCCGGTGTCCATATCGCTTGGCGTGGCAACCGCCCATCGTGCTGGAGATATTGAATCAGCCATAAAGGAGGCCGACAAACGAATGTATGACGACAAGGTATCCCGTAAGCAGCAGCGTACCGGATAAATGCAATGTTTACTGATAATGGTTGTATTTGGTTAACGACGGCAGGTATAATTACGGGATGAGCGACGATAAGCCTGATAACGGGAGAGCCGGGGTTGTTATCTCAAATTATGATGTGGCCGCGTGGGCTATTATTGCGTTGTTGCTGTTCCTTGTTCTTGAGCTTCATCTGTTGGCCGCCTTACTAAGCGGGCTGCTTGTATTTGAGCTTATACATGCGCTTTCGTGTAAGATAAAAGTCAAGGGCCTGACGGGCCACGCGTCCAAGATGATAGTCATAGCGCTGCTTGGCGCTGTCATAATAACGGTTGTGTTTTTTTTGGGGTTGGGTGCCGCCGGTTTTTTCAGAGGCAGCTCGGGTAATTACCCTGCCCTGCTTCAGAAGATGGCCGACGTCATAGACAACTCTCTTAGTACGCTGCCTGAGTGGATAACGAATTACCTGCCATCGGACGCCGAGGGCGTCAAGAGCGCAGTCTCTGAATTACTGCGTAAACACGCGGTGGAACTCCGCTCAGCGGGTAAAGAGGCAGCCAGGACGGCCGCACATGTTCTCGTCGGGATGGTTATGGGGGTGCTGGCAGCCCTGAACGAAATCAACGGTGAGCATGACAGTGGACCGCTGACAAAATCCCTGATGGGGAGCGTTTCGAAGGTTGCGGTGTCCTTTAGGCGCATCGTATTTGCACAGATGCGCATCTCTGCGATTAACACATGTTTAGCGGCACTCTATCTTGCGGTCATATTGCCCCTGTTTGGGGTGCATTTAGCCTTAATCAAGACAATGATAACGATAACGTTCCTTGTTGGCCTGCTGCCGGTTGTGGGGAATTTGATTTCCAACACCATAATTATTGTCGTAAGTCTGAGCAACTCGTTTAATGTCGCCGCGGCGTCTATGGGGTTTCTGGTGGTGGTACATAAGCTGGAGTATTTCTTAAACGCCAAGATTGTCGGCACTCAGATAAAATCAAAGACATGGGAAATGCTCCTTGCGATGCTTGTGATGGAGGCGGCGTTTGGTCTTCCGGGAGTCATAGCCGCCCCAATATACTATGCCTATCTCAAGGAAGAGCTAATAGAAAAAAGGCTAATCTAAGCAGTGCGTCATTGCCACACCCGATTGACATCGAACGCATTTATATGATAGTATTCGTTGGATGGTGAGCATAGCTCAACTGGTTAGAGCACTGGACTGTGGCTCCAGTGGCTGGGGGTTCAAGTCCCCTTGCTCACCCCATCTAAGTCCGGCGTTTTGCAGAGTGTGAAGTGTGCGTGCCGTGTGTTGAGTGCGTAGTCCGGTTGTGAAGTGCATATGCGCCTGTAGCTCAGTGGATTAGAGCGGAGGTCTCCGGAACCTCAGGCCGGAGGTTCGAATCCTCTCAGGCGCGATAACATATCATGTATCGTTAATTAATACCAAAATGCAATCGGGGAAATAATTCAGAGCATCCTTCGACAGGCTCAGGATGATTCTATTCAGATGATTCTACTTAAAAGATGATTTTTGGTCGCAAGCCGGTATCACTTCTATGTACCGCATTTTGGCATAAGGTCTTATTCGCAACTAACCTGTAAATAACCGCCTACGTCCTGCCCTGTGTCCCTTGTAAAGACATGCGTTTGCCCTGAGAGACATATCATGCGGATTGCTTTTTTAGCGCGGCCTTCTCGAAAACTTCTTTGGCGTTGAATGTGCCGTCTATGGCTTGTTTTGGACATTTCGCTACACATATTCCACAGCCTATGCACCTTGACGCGTCTATTGTGTGCGGCTTTTTCAGCTCCCCGGTTGCGGCGTTTACCGGGCAAACCTTCATGCACATGTTACAGCCTATACATTTACTTTCAGTGATGACGGCCCTTCCCCTTTTGTCGGGCAAGAGGAGGTCAACGATGGCGTGTGTCGGGCATTTCGTCGCGCACAGTCCGCACATGCGACACTTGTCGAGGTCTATTTTTGATACGTTATCAGTAATCGAAGGGGCCTCAAACGGGCATACCTTCACACACATCCCGCAGGCTATGCATCCTATCTGGCAGTTCTTCCTAGTTGCCGCGCCTTTGTCCTTTGAATGGCACGCCACAAGCACCGCCTTTGACCCGGGTAAAATCTCTATCACCTTCTTAGGACACGCCTCAGCACATTTCCTACAGCCTGTACATTTCTTTATATCCACCACCGGCATGTCAAACTCGTTCATATGCAGGGCGTCAAACGGACATACCGACGCACACGTCCCATACCCCAGGCACCCATACGCACATGACTTATCCCCGCCACCGGCCAGCACCGCCGCGCGGCAGTCCTTTATACCCTCGTATTTAAACTTCTTTATGGATTTTTTACAATCCCCCTGACACATTATCCTTGAATACTGTGGTTCCATCATTACCGCCTGCTTGCCGGTTATCGCGGATATGATTTCGGCGGCATGTTTTCCAGCCGGCGCACAAAGTGATGGCCTTACATCCGCATTGGCTACCACCGCCTCGGCATACTGCTGACAACCCGCAAACCCACACGCGCCACACTGCGCGCCCGCAAGCACATCGCGCACCTGCTCCACGCGCGGGTCCATCTGGACAGAGAATTTCTTCGCCGCAAACGCCAGTCCAAACCCGAAAACCGCCCCTACCCCCGCTATAAATATAAGCGTAAACTTTATCGTCGAAGCTATATCAACAGTCTCCTTGGCCTCTATCCCGCCCCCAACTCCTACAAGTGGCAACGGTATATGGCCCACCAACGCAATCAGCCGACTAAGTATCTCATGCACTATGTTTATATCCAGGTTATACATTTCTTTATCCTATGATGTTATTATTCCGGCAAATCCCGTAAACGCCAGCGCAATAAGCCCCGTCGTCACAAAGGCTATCGGAAGCCCCCTGAATGGAACCGGCACGTCAGCAATCTCCAGCTTCTCTCTGATACTTGCCATTATCACCAACGCCAGCGCAAAGCCAAGCCCTGAACCCAGCCCCAGCGTAATCCCCTCCAGAAACGTATAGTGCTCCCCCGCGTTTATAAGCGGCACGGCCAGGATTATACAGTTTGTGGATATCAGGGCCAAATACACCCCAAGTTTATAGTACAGCCCCGGAGATACCTTTCTCATTATCGTATCCGAACTCTGCACAAACGCCGCGATTACCCCTATGAATACCACTATCTTCAGAAACGTCAGGTCAAGCGGCACCATCACAAAATTAAACACCACCCAGCTCATGGCCGCCGAGATCATCATCACCGCCGTGAAGGTTATACTCATGCCAACCGCCGTCTCCACCTTCTTCGTCACGCCAAAAAATATGCAAAGCCCCAAAAACCTCGTGAATACAAAATTGTTTATCAGTGAGGACGCTATAAATATCTCAAATAGCTTTGTCAGTTCCTTTTCCATATCATATCCTCCTTAGCATAAGGCCCGCGCTAATGCCCCCCGGCCCCTCCGGCCCCTTTGCCTCCGTAAAACCTGATGTCTATCCAATTGAAAAACGCCATCAATATACCCGTTGCTAAAAACCCACCCGTAGGCAGTAACATTATCAGGAGCGGTTTTGCCCCTATTATGGAAAACCCCCATAACGTGCCCTTACCAAGCAGCTCCCTAAAGAAACTAATAACCATAAGGGCAAACATAAACCCTACGCCCATCCCTATGCCGTCGAAAAACGACGGTACCACCTTATTCTTACTCGCAAATATCTCAGCCCTTGTAAATATAGACGCAAACGCCACTATAAGCTGTATGTACAGCCCCATCTGCTTATACGCCTCACGCGCAAACGCCGCCATTGACAAGTCTGCAACCGTTACCCAGCCAGAGATTATCAACATAAAAATTGGCATTCTTATACGGGGATGTATGAACGCCCTTATCACTGACACCGTTACGTTTGACATCACGTTTACAAACACAACTGCAACGCCCATCAGCACACCCGTTCTAAGGCCCGTCGTTACGGCTATCGCCGGGCACAGGCTGATGGCCAGGCGGAATATGGCGTTTTCCTTAAAGATACCGCTTAGGGTTACCTTCCAGTAATCTAATTTTTGCGGATTAGTGGCTTCCATGCGGGTTCTCTCCTTCAGGTTTTTCCCCATTAAGGACCTTTTTTAAGAATATATTGCCGTTTTTTATGCCGTCTTCTGTAACTGCCCTTGAGGATATCGTAGCGCCGGTTATTGCCTGCACGTACTCCTTTGTCTCCTCTTTCTTAACCTTCAGGTGGTCGGTGTCCTTGCCCACAAACTGACTAATAAACGACGGCGATGTGACCTCATCCCCAAGTCCGGGGGTCTCAGCCTGGTGTAATATATTTACCTTCTGCACTACCAAATCCTTGTTTACCGCAAACAGTATGTTTATATAGCTTGAATAGCCCTTCGCAAAGCTCTGCACGATGTAGCCAAGCACCTGACCGTCTTTCTTTGCCGCAAAGTACTCGGCGTGTTTGTCGTGTGGATGCCAGTCTCCGAGTTTTTCTATTTTATCCGCCTCCGGTATCAATTTTTGCAGGGCGTCTTTCTTCTCCTGTTCGTTATTCTTGAATATTATCGGAGACGTATAGGCGTAAATTAACGCAAGCAACACACCGCCCACCACATATATTACGAGCAGGTTCAGGGTTATCTTTATAAGTTCTTTTGTGCTCATTTCTTTGCTTTTTTAGCCCCAAAAACCGATGTCCTGCAGTTTCTGTCTATCAGCGGCGCGAAGCAGTTCATTATCAAAATAGCGAACATCACGCCCTCAGGGTAACCCGCCTTTAATCTTATCAGAATAGTTAAAAACCCGCACCCAATTCCAAATAATATCTGGCCCCTCCATACGGTCGGACATGTTACATAATCCGTCGCCATGTAAAAGGCCCCAAGCATCAGGCCGCCGCTTAGGAGATGCACTATCGGGTCTCCAGTGAACAGCCCACCCTTGCCACCAAAAATCCACGCCCCCACTGCCACCGTGGCAAGAAATGACAAGGGAATCCGGAGGGAAATATACCTGCGATACACCAAAAACGCCGCCCCTATCAGTATGGCTATCATGGAGGTCTCCCCAAGCGAGCCAGCCCTGTGTCCTATGAGAAGTTCCTTATATAAACTTAACTTATCACCAAATACCTCAAGTAATTTACCCATGCCCTCTTCTTTGAGAATTCCAAGCGGCGTGGCCGTTGTCTTAGCATTTACAGCCATAAAAGCCGCCTCGGGAACTGCCCATGTCGTCATGGCGCGTGTCCATGTTATCAGGGCAAAGGCGCGCCCAATCAGGGCTGGATTAAATATATTATAGCCAAGCCCGCCAAAGAGCTGCTTCGCTATCCCTACGCTTACAAACGAGGCCACAAGCGGTATATAAAACGGTACCGTTGAAGGCATGTTCAGGCCCAGCAGAAGCCCGGTTAGAAACGCGCTCCCGTCGGCTATGGTTCTCTCCTTTCCCGCTACGCGCTGCACAAAGCACTCGCTTAATATTGAGCCGACTATACACAGGGCTGTCACATAAAGCGCCTTGGGACCGAAATAATACGCCCCCATCGCAAGGGCCGGCAGCAGACTGATACTCACAGTCCACATTATCCTCGGTACCGTCTCCTCGCTCCCTATGTGAGGGCTTACCGAGACGATAAGTCCTTGTTTCTGGCCTTGCAGTTCCACTTATTTATTTTCCTTAATCTCTTTCATTATGGTTTTACCATTGTCTTGGCCATCCTGACTTGTTGAACTATTGGCCTTTTTGACGGGCATACATATGTGCATGAACCGCACTCAAAGCAATCGAACAGGTGATAGTCCTTCGCGTCCGTATATAAACCTTTCTCCGAATAAACACTCAACATCAGAGGCATCAGCCCCATCGGACACGCCTCTACACACCGCCCACACCTGATGCAGTGGTTGAACTTCACACGATGAACTATTTGATTATCCTCCATAACCACGATGCCGGATGTACCCTTAGTTACCGGCGTGTCGAGGTCGTATATAGCAAAGCCCATCATCGGACCGCCTGAGATTACCTTAACCGCGCCGCTTTTCAGACCGCCGCACGCCTCAAGGAGCTGCGAGACGGGTGTACCTATTCTTGCCTTAAGATTCTTTGGTGACACCACGCCCTGCCCTGTTACGCTGACTACCCGCTCCACCAGCGGCTTCCCACTCCGGCACGCCTCATAAATGGCGTACGCGGTGCCGACGTTTTGCACTACCACGCCGACATCCATGGGCAGCCCCCCGGCCGGTACCTCGCGGTTCAGGATTGACTTAATAAGCATCTTCTCAGCGCCCTGCGGGTATTTCGTGACGAGTGTGTAAACTTCAATATCTTTATCGCCTGATGTGGCGGCCTTCATCTTCTCTATGGCGTCTGGTTTGTTCTCTTCAACTCCGATATAACCCCTATTCAGACCCAGTACCTTCATAAGGATTTTAAGGCCCTCGACCACCTCTTTGGGACTTTCAAGCATGACCCTGTGGTCTGCTGTCAGGTATGGCTCGCACTCTGCGCCGTTGATTATAACGGCGTCAATCTTTTTTTCCTTCGGAGGGGATAATTTAACGACGGTTGGAAATGTCGCCCCACCCATGCCTACGATACCCGCGGCCTTAATGCGGCCCTTCAATACGTCGGCGGTTTGTTCCATATAGCTTGGGTCGTCTTCAAAAACCGCCCATTCGTCTGATTTATCGTTTTCTATGACAATACACGGCACCATCCTGCCGATTGGGGCGGGAAACGCCTCAATGCTTGTTACTTTTCCCGCGATGGAGGCGTGTACAGGAGCTGAGACAAACCCCTCGGGGTTTCCGATTAATTGACCGGCGACAACGCGCTGGCCGACTTCAACCAGAGACTTACACGGTGCCCCAATGTGCTGGCTTAACGGGACAACCGCCCTCTGAGGGGGTTTACACACCTCGACAGCCGCACCACACGCCAACTCCTTATGCTCAGGCGGATGTATACCGCCCAACGTAAACGTACTCACTTATGTCCTCCAAAACGCTACCGTATGTGATAACATTATAATTTATCGTATGTCAAGACGTTTTTCACGAAAACTTTTTGACCCGTTAGGGGTGAGGTTGCGGGTCTATCTCATACCCCGTTGATTCAGCAAATTCATCTGGTATTGCCACTTTTCGGGATTGACACAGACAATCCACAGATGCTATCCTAAATCGGCGGGGACAGGCTCTGTCGGGGGGTATCCTGTCGAATGACAGCCATGTGTAAGCATGGGGGGGCGCGGCACCCCAATTAGGAGAAGCAGATGTTTAAAAATCTAAAAATAGGAACCCTTATTGCACTAGGATACCTGCTCCTGATACTTGTCTTTCTGGTGTTGTCCCTCTATTCGATAAATAAGATAAACTATTCGGCTGAACAGACGAGGCACATGTATGAACATCCCTTCACGGTAACAAACAAATTACTATCTGTTAGTGAGAATAGTTTCAGAATCAGATTTTTACTGAGAAGGGCATTTTCTATGTCCAGCCATGATGAAATTATGGAAGTTAAGACACAGGTGGCGGCCCTTAAGCCTAAGATAATGGAAGATTTGGCAGTCGCGGGTAATCTGTTTTTGGGCGATAAGAGGTTATTAAAGCAAGTAGGCAGTAATCTTGACAGATATACTTCACTTGACGATGATTATTTTGATCTGCTTATGCAGGGTAAAAAGACTGAGGCTATTAATTTGTTAGATAGTAAGATGTATAATTATGCGGAAGAAAATGAAAAGTTACTAAGGGAGGCGAGCGCCTTTGCCTCTAACAAGGCGGCCTCGTTCTATGAAACCACTCAGCAGTCAAACGAAGACTCTAAGCACATACTGTATTTTCTCTTAGTTATCTCAATTTTTTTAGGCGCTATATTGTCGTTTGTCTTTACACGAATTATTACCATTCCAGTTTCGCGGTTATTGGGTGTAACAAGAGAAATAAGTTCGGGGAATTTCAATGTAACCATTGATGTCTCGGCTGAGGATGAGATCGGCATGTTGTCTAAATCATTTCATCAGATGGTAGAGACGCTGCGTAATAATAAATCAGCACGGGATGTAGAGGATTGGAAGAAATCCGGTTACACCCAAATAAACTCCGTTATGCGTGGAGAACAGGACGTTGTCACCCTTTCCCAAAACCTGATAATGTCAATCTCAGAATATACGGGGGCGCGCATAGGGGCGATTTACCTTACTCAGGGGCAAGGCACCCTAAAGCTGACAGGCACATACGCCTACAACAAGAGGAAAAATCTTTCCAACGAGTTTGCCTTTGGCGATGGAGTAATAGGTCAGGCGGCTCTTGAAAGGCATAGCATTTTGCTGACAGAGGTACCGACGGATTATATAAAGATAACCTCAGGGCTTGGGGATGCGGCGCCATTAAACATATTAGTTACGCCGTTTATGTATAACGGCGAGGTAAAAGGTGTTATAGAGCTTGGGTCGTTTAGTTCGTTTACAGATAATCAGGTTGAATTTATGAATTCAGTATCTGAGGGAATTGCCATAGCCTTCAGCGTTGCACAGTCACGCGATACAATGCGAGCGCTTTTGGAGGAGACCCAAAACCAGGCCGAGGAACTTCAGGTGCAGCAGGAGGAGTTACGGGCAAATAACGAAATGCTGGCAAGCCAGACAAAGATGCTGAAAATATCTGAAAGCAAACTTCAGGAACAACAAGAGGAGTTGCGACAGACGAACGAGGAGCTTGAGGAACGCGCGAAACTAATGGAAAAACAACGCGACGAAATAAAAAAGACAAACATTGAGCTTGAGAGGAATCAGGAATTTAACCTCCAAAAGACAAGGGAGCTCGAAATAACGAGCAAGTACAAGTCTGAATTTATGGCAAACATGTCGCACGAGTTAAGAACTCCGCTTAACAGCATACTCCTGCTGTCTAAATTTCTCTCAGAAAACAAGGACAGCAACCTTACGCCAAAGCAAATAGAATGTGCGGGGACGGTTTACTCCTCAGGCAAGGACCTGCTGAGTCTCATAAATGACATCTTAGACCTGTCAAAGGTCGAGGCCGGCAAGGTGGAGTTAAATGTCGAGGCGATAGAGACGAGCAGCATAAAGACATTTATAGAGAACAACTTTTTGCCTTTGACTGAGGAAAAGAATCTGACCCTTCAGGCAGAAGTTTTGGAAAGCGCGCCGAAGCAAATCCATACCGATAGACAAAAGATGGAACAAATAATCCGAAACTTGCTGTCAAACGCCATCAAATTTACAGAACAAGGTTCTATCACGGTAACAATAGACGGCGCGCCCCACGGCGGGGGGGTATTGGTCTGCGTCTCCGACACGGGCATAGGCGTCCCGCAGGACAAGCTGGAAGTTATTTTCGAGGCGTTTAAACAAGCCGATGGCTCAACGAGCAGAAAATACGGAGGCACAGGGCTTGGCCTGACAATATCCAGAGAACTGGTTAAACTACTCAAAGGCGAGATCATGGTCAAAAGCGATTTCGGCACCGGCAGCTCCTTTACCATGCTCATACCGGATTTAAGAGGTGTTAACAATGATACAACAGGGAAAATGGTGGCCACAGTAACTCCCAAAAAACCAGCTGGCAGCGCTAAATATGCTAAATACATAGAGGACGACAGAGAGTGTCTGACGCCGGGTGAGGGAACTATTTTAATCATAGAAGACGACACGGCGTTTGCAAAGGTTTTGCTGAGTATAAGCAGAGAGAGAGGATATAGGGGGATAGTAGCTCCAAACGGCATGGAAGGCATTGACTGCGCGCGTAAATATAAACCGGTGGCGATAATATTAGATATGGGACTTCCTGATATTGACGGTTGGGCGGTAATTGAACGCTTGAAGGAATCCCCTGAGACGCGCAGCATTCCGGTTCAGATAATATCAGCGGCTGAAAAAGACATAGATATTCTGAAATCTGGCAGCGTCGGGTATCTGACTAAACCTGTCAATATGGAAAGAATCGAAGAGGCATTTAATAGACTAGAGGGTATTTTCTCAGTGCGAAGGCGGCGAATAATGGCGGTTAACCTGGATGCCAAACAGGAGGCGGCTCTTAGGGGACTTTTAACAGATACGGGACTGGACACCGTTTATATGTCGGCAAAAAAGGCGCAAACAGATATAGAGTCAAACGGGTACGATTGCGTTGTTATGAATGTCTCAGGGAGTGAGCCGGTATGTTTTACTTTTCTTGATAAAATAAAAAACATAGAGCAATTAAATGGTATACCGGTAATAATATATAACAGCAGACAGTTAAGCGTTGGGGATGAGATAAGGTTAAGCATGTATGCCCAAAGGATAGTGATTAAAACGGTAAAATCCCTGGACAGGCTGCTCAATGAAATAGTGCTGTTTTCACATGTTATTGAGGCGCAATTACCGGAGGAAAAGCAAAACATCCTCAGACGGGTTTACGATAAAGAGCATATTTTTAAGGGCAAGAACGTACTGATAACCGACGATGACTCAAGAAATGTGTTTGCCTTAACGAGCGTACTGGAGGGCAAGGGAATGAATGTGCTTGTGGCGGGAAACGGCGTTGAGTGTATCTCAATATTAAAGCAAAACGACGCAATAGACATTGTGCTGATGGATATAATGATGCCGGAGATGGATGGATATGAGGCGATAAAAGAGGCAAGAAAGATAAAACACTACAGGGATATACCGATAATAGCGCTGACAGCAAAGGCAATGAAAGAAGACAGGCTTAAATGCGTCGAGGCGGGGGCAAATGATTACCTGTCCAAACCAATAGACAAAGACAGGCTGCTGTCCCTTCTGCGGATTTGGTTGTATCAGTAGGAGCAAAATGAATAATGTTTCCTATTTATGTTTGCACTTAGGGACTGGATTCCCGTGAAAACGGGAATCCAGAAGGTTGTAGGTACCGAGAGCTAAGGCATGTTGCAATTGTATCAGTAAAATCAGGAGATAACCAGAGTGGATTACTACGATAGTGAAGACAATGAGAACTTGGAGATAGAACTCCTTCTTGAGGCAATCAATGCAAAATATGGATATGATTTTAAAAGCTATGCAAGGGCCTCGATAAAAAGAAGGATAAGGCATAGAATGTCAATTGCAGGAATCAAAAAGATAACGGAGATAATTGAGAGGGTAATCTACGACAGGGCGTTTTTTATAGAGCTGCTTGGAGATTTTTCGATAAGCACGACTGAGATGTTCAGGGACCCTGATTTTTTTCAGGCCATGAGAAAGGATGTCTTCCCCGCGTTACAGTGCCTGCCCTTTATAAAGGTATGGGTGGCGGGCTGCTCTACCGGTGAAGAGGTATATTCCATCGGCATAATGTTAAAAGAAGAGAACCTTTACGATAAGGCCATGATTTATGCGACCGATTACAGCGATAAATCCCTGAGCGCCGCCAAAGAGGGCGTCTTTAGTATAAAATCCGTAAAAAAATATGCCGCCAACTACACAGACGCCGGGGGGATACAATCATTCAGCAACTATTTCACGGCAAAGGCCGACTCCGCTGTAATTGACCCGTCACTAAGGCAAAACATGGTATTTTCAATCCACAACCTTGCATCGGACGGTGTTTTTGGGGAGATGAACATTATTTTATGCAGAAATGTGCTAATATATTTTAACAGAGGGCTGCAGAACAAGGTCTTTGGATTGTTTACTGAATCGCTGGAAGATGGCGGTTATCTTTGTCTTGGCTCAAAAGAAACGATCAGACTCTCAAACTTTTCAGACAATTATGACGAGGTTCTGAAAGACGAGAAGATATACAGGAGAAATATAAGGCCGGTGTCTTATTCACAGAAAATCAATGGCAACACCGCGGTTACGCCTGAGTTTGTTACAAAGGGCGGGGAATTGATACGTGATATGAAATCAAAAATAGATGAGCTGGACTGTCTGATTCGGGGCGAATCCGGTAAAGACTCTGTATGAGGCGGTATGAGGCGGTTGTTATTGGGGCGTCCGCCGGTGGCCTTGATGCGCTCAAGGCACTTTTTACGGGGCTGCCTGATGATTTTCCATTGCCCATAGCGGCTGTGCTGCATCTGCATCGCAATACAAAGGACGAGTTGATAACTTTAATGCAAAGAGACATTCGGTTAACGGTAAAATATGCGCAGGACAAAGAAAAAATCAAAAAAGGGGTCTTGTACATAGCGCCGCCGGATTATCACCTTTTAGTCGAGGACGATAAGACATTCTCTCTATCAGTAGATGAGCATGTGAATTACTCGCGTCCCTCAATAGACGTGCTTTTTGAAAGTGCCGCAGACGCGTTTCGGGGACATATTATAGGGATAATATTAACAGGGGCAAACAAGGATGGAAGCATGGGGTTAAAGAGGATAAAGGCACGTGGAGGTACAGCAATTGTGGAAAATCCCCGAAGCGCACAATTCCCTGACATGCCATTGGCGGCAATATCAGAAACAGAAGTGGATTATATTTTAGACGTCAACGAGATAACTTGTAAAATAGATGAGCTTGTGGGGGCGCTATAAGTGCAAAATATTTTAATAGTTGACGACAGACAGGAAAACCTGCTCGTACTGGAAACCATACTCAGCCAACTGCCAGAGGTAGGTGTGGTGAAGGCTTTAAGCGGTAGGGACGCGCTTTGGAGTTTACTGCGCTACGAGTTCGCATTGGTTATCCTGGACGTACAGATGCCTGAGATGGACGGGTTTGAGACAGCAGCCCTAATCAGGAGCAATAACAAGACCAGGGAGATTCCAATAATTTTCATAAGCGCCGTAAGCACAGATGAAAAATTTATTTTTAAGGGGTATGAAATCGGTGCCGTAGACTATTTGGTAAAACCAATAAATGATGCGATTTTAAAAAATAAGGTAAACGCGTTTCTGAAGATTGACAGGCAAAGACAATCAATCAAAGAACAGTCGGAGCAGTTGAGTAAGGCAAACGAATATCTGGAAAAAGAAATCAGGATTATCTTTGAACAGGCACCGATTGGAATTGCCATTATGGAGCCGACCACCGGCAGGTTTGTTAAGATCAATCAGACATTCTGCGATATACTTGGATATTCTTATGAGGAGACATTAACACTGACATGTTTTGACGTGACACATCCCGACGACCTTGAGCAGTTCCTGCTTGGGTTAAAACGTTTATCCAGCGGTGAGATCCCAGTTTTAAGTATGGAAAAACAATGCACTCGCAAGGATTCAAAAATAGTATGGGCAAACTTTAAATGTATCCCCTTGCAGATGGGGGCAAGTCAACTATCCCTTAATCTGGTCATAGTTGAAGATATAACAGACAAGAAACGATTGACAGAGGAATTACAACTCATAAATACCAACCTTCAAGAAATGGTAACGGAGGAAATCAGGAAAAGACAGCAACAGGAACAAATGCTTATTCAACAATCCAAGATGGCGGCAATGGGAGAGATGATCGGATTAATTGCCCACCAATGGAGGCAGCCGCTGAATGTTATAGGGTTAATAGTGCAGGAGTTAAGAGATACTTACGGGCTTGGTGAACTTGACGAGAAACAGATGGAAATGGCGGTTGCCTCAACGATGAGTCAGGTAAACTTTATGTCAGCTACAATAGAAGATTTTAGGAACTTCTTCAAGCCTTCAAAGAAGAAATCACAGCTCAATGTTAAAATCATCATAGAAGAGCTGCTCTCAATGTTCGAACAAATATTTAAGCAAAGCAATATATCTGTTTCCATAAGAACCGGGCAAGACACAATATTATCCACGCGGGGATATCCCAACGAGTTTAAACAGGTGATTCTCAACATCCTGAATAACTCAAAAGATGCTATTACTTCAAAAAGAGGCGCCTACCCCAAGACACATGGACTGATAGAAATAACTATTGGCAACAACGCGGAAAGGGATAAGATAATGGTCTCAATAAGAGACAACGGCAACGGCATTCCAGAACAGGTGATGGAGAGAATTTTTGAACCATACTATACGACAAAAGGAAAAGAAGGCACAGGCATTGGGCTGTATATGTCAAAGACCATAATAGAGACAAATATGGGCGGCATCCTGACAGTGAAAAATGTGGAAGGCGGCGCGGAATTTATGATAAGTTTGGAGATATCAGACATTCTGTAATCCCTAGAACCGACATAGAGAAGCGAAAAGAGTTAAAAGCCCCCGTGCTTTAAGG